>DASZZH010000028.1 GCA_035543335.1 Burkholderiales bacterium | reverse complement strand
GGGGTGCGGGAGCGGCAGCATGGGCGGCCCATCGAACGGCGCCTCTTGCGGCAGCTTGCGCCCCTGCCCGCACCACGCTGCGCGAGACCGAGTCCGGGGTGCCCGTGCGCATGGCGTTGTTGTTCGTCGCTGGTTTGGCCTTCACCAAACGGCGCTCCTCACGCCTCGCCCTGCACCCGGATTGCAACACCGTCGCAACCGCGTAGGACTTAATCAGAGGTTCCTTCAAGTTCCCAAGCAGTCTTGGTAATTCCATCACGCTCCGGATATTCATGTTGACATAGGAAGGGGCCTTGAGTGAAGTGCTGACCCATATGGTTTTCATGCCGAGCTTCTTCGCCGTTTTGAGGTTTTCCAACATATCGTCAATCATCACGCAACGCTGCAGGCGTGCCCCGGTTCTGCTGCACAAACGCAGAAAACCGTGCGGCTTGGGTTTCGGCTGGTAGCGGGCATGCTCGATGGAAAACACATTATGAAACAAATGCCCGATTTTCATGGCTTTCAGCACCGCCTTGGCATAATGCGCCGGCGAGTTGGAAAAAACCAGTTTTCTTCCGGGCAGCCGTTTCAGCATTTTGCTCAATCCCGGCTGCGTGAGCAACATCCGCCCCAGGTCCGTGAATTGATGCGTATGATGGAGAAAATGCCGGGGGTCGGTGGCGTGATGCCGCATCAAGCCCTGGATGGTGGCGCCGTACTTGCGCCAATAATGCTGGCGCAGCGCGTGCGCATCCTGCTCATCGAGATTGAGATGGGTCTGCAGATACGCGGTCATGGCGCGGTTGATGTGCGGGAAAATATGCGGGTTGGCGTTGTGCAGGGTGTTGTCAAGGTCGAACACCCAAACCAAGCCGCGCTGCCGGCTCATGCCACGCTCAACGCGTGCCGGAGCGAATCAGCGTGCCCACGCCTTCATCGGTAAGGATTTCGAGCAGCAGCGCGTGCTCGACCCGGCCGTCGATGATATGGCAGGTCTTGACGCCGTTCCTTACCGCTTCCAGCGCGCAGTTCACTTTCGGCAGCATGCCGCCGGAAATCGTGCCGTCTTCAATCAAGACATTTACCTTGGATGCATTAAGCCCGGTCAGCACCTTGCCGGCTTTGTCCAGCACCCCGGGCGTGTTGGTAAGCAGAATCAACTTCTCCGCCTTCAGCGTCTCGGCGATTTTGCCCGCGACCAGATCGGCATTGATATTGTAGGACTCGCCTTTGTCGCCCACGCCTATCGGCGCAATCACCGGAATGAAATCCTGGCTGTCGAGCAGCGAAACAATCTGCGGGTCGACACCCACCACTTCGCCGACGTGGCCGACATCGAGCCATTCGTCCTGCTTTTCCTTGCTTTTGATCTTCATCTTGCGCGCGCGGATGAAATCGCCGTCCTTGCCGGTAATGCCGATCGCCTTGCCGCCATGCTGGTTTATCAAGCTCACAATCTGCTTGTTGACTTGGCCGCCCAGCACCATTTCCACCACGTCCATGGTTTCGCGGTCGGTGACCCGCATGCCCTGTACGAATTCGCTCTGCTTGCCGACCCGCTTGAGCAAATCGTTGATGTGCGGCCCGCCGCCGTGCACCACCACCGGATTGATGCCGACCAGTTTCAGCAGCACCACGTCGCTGGCGAAGCCGTGCTTTAACGCTTCCTCGGTCATGGCACTGCCGCCGTACTTGATGACGACGGTCTTGCCGTGGAAGCGCTGGATGTAAGGCAGCGCCTCGGCGAGAATGCCGGCCTTCTGCCTGGCGGTAATCGGGTTCAGGGACATTGTTTTCGGTCCGGGCTGCAAAGTGCGCTATTTTACACTCTGCAACCTTAAAACAAAAAAGGCGGCGCGAGGCCGCCTTTTGCTAAGGAACCTCTGATTAAATCCTTCGTGAGCCGCGTTGCTGGCGAGAAGGCCGTCAGATGCAAGGCGCGCGACGAAGTCCATAGTGAAGGCTACGGACAAGGAGCGCAACGCCGCAGATGCGGCCTTGGTCGCCGCAACTTTTCGTGACGGGGCTTTGCGGGCGGTCTGCTTTGTCGCGCTCCTTGCGAAGGGGGGTCAACCATTCGCTGCGTCGTGCTTCGCGCATCCCATCCCGCAAAGCCGCCGTCGCGGCCACGCGGGATTTAATCAGAGGTTCCGTAACCTCGTGTTACTGGATGGACAGCCGTTTCGCGGAAGCCTGCGCTTTTTTCGGGAGCTTCAGTTCCAGCACCCCGTCGGCGTATTTGGCCTGCGCCGCGGTTTCGTCTACGTCGCCGGCCAGCGCGAAGCTGCGCGAAAACTTACCATGGTAACGTTCGCTCCGCAGCACTTTCGCGCCGTCTTTTACTTCGTGCTCTTTCTTCACTTCGGCGCTGATGGACACCTGGTTACCATTAATAGACACGTTGATGTCTTCTTTTTTCACGCCGGGCACTTCGGCCTGCACCGTGTAGGCGTTATCATCCTCGGCCACATCGACTTTCATCTGCAGTTGCGACGGTCCTTCAAAGCTCACCGGCCGCACGAAAAAACCCTTCAACAGATCGCCGAACATCTCGTCGAACGGGTCATAACGCGTAATATTTGCCATAGTCAAATACCTCCATTTAGAACAGGGTTGGGGCGGCGCTTCCTTGCGCCGCCTTGCCTTTTATATGGGTCGCAATCCCGTCTTTTCAAGTACCCGGTTTTCGTCCCGTTCCGGCACACAACCGCCCTTGTATTTCTTGGCGGAAACGTCTAAATTGGCCGCTTACCCTTTCAAGCGGGTTTCGGCACAACATGAACGGTCAAACAACAAAACTAGACCCTGCCGCCGCCGGGGCGTTCGAAGAATACCGTCCGTACTTGCTGCGCTACGCCCTGCTGCAACTGCGCGACAACACGCTCGCCGAGGACGCGGTGCAGGAAACCCTGCTGGCGGCGCTGGAAAGCCGGTCCGCTTTTTCCGGCAGGTCCTCGACCAAAACCTGGCTCACCGGAATCCTCAAGCACAAAATCATCGACCTCTTCCGCAAACAGGCAAAAGAAACGAGCACGCAAGTCAGTCTCGAGGCCGAGCTGCAAAGTGAGAACGATTTCGATACATTGTTTAATCAAGGGGGCGCATGGAACACGCCGCCGCAAGAGTGGGCAGATCCGCTTAAAAGCCTGGAAAACAAAAAATTCTGGGAAATATTCGAGGTCTGCGCCAAGCTGATGCCGGTCAACATCGCCAAGGCCTTCGTGATGCGCGAGTTTCTGGGTTTGAGCACCGAGGAAATCTGTAAGGACATGCAAATCACGGCGACCAATTGCTGGGTGATGCTGTACCGAGCTCGCATGAGTCTGAGACTCTGCCTGGAACACAACTGGTTCGGCGGCCGTTTTGAGGAGAGATGATGCTGCCCTGCAAGGAAGTGACAAGACTGGTATCGCAATCCCTTGACCGCCGCCTGGGTCTGATGGAACGGGTCGGGCTGTATCTGCATTTCAGGATTTGCGACGGCTGCCGGCGCTTCCGTGAGCAGATGGCCTTCATCCGCCACGCCTGCCGCAGTTACGTGGAAGACAGGTAAACCTGAATCTTTTGCCCGTGCGCGCATCCAAGCATCAGACAAAAGCGCACAGGTTGTAAACGCTTTTAACTCAAGATGACCCTGAACGGGCGTCGTTTTTTAATCCTTTAAACATGGAGAACGTCATGAACAAAACTGCTTTAACCGTTGCTCTGGGCGCCGCGTTTGCGGCTTCCCTCGCCGTCGTCCCCGCGGCCAAGTCCGCAGGCAACCCCTTCGCCATGGATTCGCTGAAGAACGGCTACCAAGTCGCCGGCGATGACAAGAAAGCCGACGGCAAATGCGGCGAAGGCAAGTACGGGGCGACCAAGGGCATGTCTAAGGCAGACCGGGAAGCCAACGCCAAGATGATGCAAGAAGGCAAATGCGGTGAAGGCAAGTGCGGCGCCAAGAATCTCAAAGAGGGCAAATGCGGCGAAGGCAAGTGCGGCGCCAGCAAAAAGTAAGCTGTCTCTAAAACCTCCAATGAACATCCCCGCCCTTTACGGCGCGGGACTGGGCCTGAGGCGGGAGTTGATTGACCCGCTTAAGGCCTTTGTGCCTCCGGCCATCCGGTTTTTCGAAATCGCTCCGGAAAACTGGATGGAAATCGGCGGCGCATCCAGCCGCGACCTGCGCCATTTCACCGAGCGCTACCCCTTCGTCTGCCACGGACTTTCGCTTTCGCTCGGCGGGCCTGCCCCGCTCGATGAAGTGTTTCTTAAGCGCGTCAAAAGCTTTCTGCGCGAGCATCGCATCAGGCTCTACACCGAGCACTTAAGCTTCTGCAGCGACAACGGGCACATGTACGACTTGATGCCGATTCCGTTCACCGAAGAGGCGGTGCGCTATGTAGGCGGGCGCATCCGGCACACGCAGGAAATTCTGGAAAGACAAATCGCGGTGGAAAACGCTTCGTTCTACCTCGCGCCGGCGATCAACGAAATGACCGAGCTTGAATTCGTCCGGGCCGTACTCGAAGAAGCCGACTGCCTGTTGCATCTCGATGTCAATAACGTATACGTCAACAGCGTGAACCACCGTTACGACCCGCTGCATTTCATACAATCGCTGCCCGCGGAGCGCATCGTTTACCTGCACATCGCAGGTCATTACAACGAGGCGGAGGACCTGATCGTGGACACCCACGGCGCCGATGTCATTGACCTCGTGTGGGCACTCCTCGATAAAACCTACCAGATTTTCGGCGTGCGCCCGACACTGCTTGAGCGCGACTTCAACATCCCGCCGCTATCCAAACTCGCCGCCGAAGTGAAACACATCGCCGCGCTGCAGGCGAAGTGGGAAAAGAAACATGCCCGCGCCAAGACCGCCTGAACTTCCCGCATTTCAGCAATACCAGTTCCAGTTCACGCGCCACATCCGCGATCCCCGGCACAATCCGCGGCCGGCGGGAACGGAAGTGCGGCGCATGAAAATATACAACGAGCTGCTTTACAACAATCTGGAAAGTTTTCTGCTCGCCTGCTTTCCGGTCACGCGCAAAATTCTGGGGCTGAGCAAATGGGGTAAACTCGTGCGCGAGTTTTTCGCCACTCACCGCTGCCGCACGCCGCTGTTCCGGCAGATTCCCGAGGAATTCGTGCAGTATTTGCAGCAGGAGCGCAGGGCTCGCCAGCAAGACCCGCCGTATCTGGTTCATCTTGCGCATTACGAATGGGTGGAGCTGGCGCTGGATGTCTCCAACAAGGAAGCCGGGCACCTTAAAATCAATCCCGACGGCGATTTACTGAAAGGGAAACTCGCGCTCAATCCGGTGCTGCTTCTGCTGCATTATCCATACGCCGTGCACCGCATCGGCCCTGAATACCATCCGCGCAAAAAGCAGCCCACTGATCTTCTGGTGTTCCGCAACCTCGAATACAGAGTGCGCTTCATCTTGCTGAATCCCGTGAGCGCCAGGCTGGTGCATTTACTTCAAAACGGTCGCATCACCGGCAAGGCAGCGATTGAGCAAATCATCAAGGAACTGCGGTACTCCGAGCCCGATGTGGTGATGGCGGGCGGGCTTCAAATCCTGAAAAATCTCCATCGGGAACAGGCTATCCTCGGCACCTGGAAATAGCCGCACGCCGCATTCATGGGGGGCCGGCGCGCACCTCCGCCCGCACTTCCGTTTCCAGCCTGCTTTGATTGGCGCGTTGCACGGTGAGGCGCAGCAGCACTCTATCGCCGGGCTTGAGCGGAGTTTTCAGATCAAGCAGCATCAGGTGCAGCCCGCCCGGTTCGAGCTTGACCGGTTTATTTGCCGGCAGATCGAGGTCTTGCAGCTGCCGCATTTTCATGATGCCGCCTTCCATGCGCATCGAATGGATTTCCACGCTCCCTGCAACCGGGCTTGAGGCGGCGATTAATTTGGCTGGCACGGCGCTCGTGATTTGCAGATAAGCGCCCGCCACTTGCTGGCCGGGAGCCGTCGTTCGCACCCAGGCCTGCACCACATCCACCTCGCCAGCGGCAGTCGTGCCAACCCAACACATGCTCCAGACTGCGGATTGGAAGATTTTCAGCACGATGTTTCTGATGCAACTCACGATGGCCTCAACAGACTAACACAAGGAACCTCTGATTGAATCCCGCGCGTGCGCGACGGTATGCAATCCGGGTGCAGGGCGAGGCGTGAGGAGCGCCGTTTGGTGGAAGCCAAACCAGCGACGAACAACAAAGCCATGCGCACGGATTGCTCCGTCCCTTTGGGTTGCGGCGACTAGGCGGCCATCTGCGGTGTTGCTCGGGCTTGCGTTACTACTCAGTAGCGCTGCGCCCTCGCGTCTAGCATCGGGCCGCCCCTCGCCCGCAACGCGCTACGCGCGGGATTCAATCAGAGGTTCCTTTAGTATATAATTTTACTTTTTATTTCAAATCAAAAAATGAGACCGCTGCTAATTCTTTTATTATTTCCGTCGTTTCTTTACGCCCAGCAACTGCCTGTACCGCAGGCGCCTCCCGTCGCCGCGAAGTCCTATCTACTAACTGATTTTTACAGCAGGCAGGTGCTGGTAAGGCAAAACGTCAACGAGCGCATCGAGCCGGCTTCGCTCACCAAACTCATGACCGCCTATCTTACTTTCACTGCGCTCAAGCAGAAGCAAATCACGCTGAGCCAGATCCTGCCGGTCTCCACCCGCGCCTGGCGCGCCGAGGGCTCGCGCATGTTCATCGAGCCGAACCGGCCGGTGACGGTGGATGAGCTGATACACGGCATGATCGTGCAATCTGGCAACGACGCTTGCATCGCGCTCGCCGAAGGCATTGCCGGCAGCGAAGACGTGTTCGCGCAAATGATGAACCGCGAAGCGCAGCGCCTGGGCATGAAGAACACGCATTTCATGAACTCGACCGGCTTGCCGCACCAGCAGCATTATTCCACCGCGCATGACCTGTCCCTGCTCGCCGCGGCTATCATTCGCGACTTTCCCGAATATTATCCGCTCTATTCGATCAAGGAATATAAGTACAACAACATTTCGCAGCCCAACCGCAACCGGCTGCTGTGGACCGACCCTTACGTGGACGGCGTGAAGACCGGTTATACCGAAAACGCGGGCTATTGCCTGATATCCACCGCGAAGCGCGGCAAGCGGCGGCTGATTTCGGTGGTGCTGGGCACCTCCTCCGACAGCGTGCGCGCGACCGAGAGCCAGAAGCTTTTGAACTATGGCTTCCAGTTTTACGATACCCTGCATCTGTACCAGAAAGGCCAGGCGGTCACTTCGTTCCCAGTCTGGAAAGGCGCGGAGAATTCAGTAAAGGCCGGATTTTCCGATGATGTCTATTTAAGCCTGCCCAAGGGACAAGCGGAACGCCTGAAGGCCACCATGGAAAACCGGCAACCGCTGATCGCGCCGATCAGCGCCGGACAGAATGTCGGCGTGGTCAAACTAACCCTGGACGGCAAACCCGTAGCAGAGTACCCGGTGGTTGCGCTGGAGAGTATCGGCCTGGCGAATATTCTCGGCCGCGGCTGGGATACCCTGAGGTTGCTTTTCAATTGAGCAGGCAAATCGTTTATTTGAACGGCAAGTTCCTGCCCCCGGAGGAGGCGCGGATTCCGGTGCTCGACCGCGGCTTCATCTTCGGTGACGGCGTATATGAGGTCATTCCCGCTTATTCGCGCATCCCGTTCCGCCTCAAGCAGCACTTGCTGCGCCTGCAGACGAGCCTCGGCGCCATCCGCCTCGCAAACCCGCACAGCGATGCCGAATGGACCCGACTCATCGGCGAACTGATTGCGCAAAACCAGGGCGAAGATCAGTACCTTTACCTGCATGTCACGCGCGGGCCGGCAAAGCGCGACCACGCTTTCCCCAAGCAGGTTCACCCCACCGTGTTCATGATGAGCACGCCGCTCATCACCCCGCCTCCGGAACTTTTGAAAACCGGAGTGGCGGCCATTACCGCGCAGGACAATCGCTGGCTGCGCTGCGACATCAAGGCGATTTCGCTTCTGCCCAATGTTCTGCTCAGGCAAATGGCGGCGGATGCCGGCGCAGCGGAAACCATTTTACTGCGCGACGGTTTTCTCACCGAGGGCGCGGCGAGCAATATCCTGGTGGTGAAAGACAATCTGCTGCTTGCGCCGCCGAAAAATCATTTGATGCTGGCTGGCATCACCTACGACGTGGTGCTGGAACTCGCCGCCGCAAACAATATTCCGCATGAAGTCAGGGTGGTTTCCGAAAACGAAGTGCGCAGCGCGCAGGAATTATGGATGACTTCTTCGACCCGGGAAGTGCTGGCCATTACCACACTCGACGGCAAACCGGTGGGCGACGGCAAGCCGGGGGAACACTTCTGGCGCATGCACGGGTTGTACCAGCGGTACAAGGAAACCGTGATGCGCAAAGCCGAAGCACCGGCCATCTGAATAAAAATGGGCCTCGAGCCTTCTCTCATTGAGTATCCATGTGACTTTCCCATCAAAATCATGGGTAGAAGCCAGGCCGGTTTTGCGCAAGCGGTGATGGAAATCGTGCTGCGCCATGCGCCGGACTTCGACCCCGCGAGCCTCGAAATGAAACCCAGCAAAAAAGGCAAATACCTGAGCCTCACCTGTGTCATTCAAGCCCAGTCCCGCGAACAGCTGGACGACCTCTATCGCGAATTGTGCGATCACCCGATGGTCGTGATGGTCTTATAAACGTAAGGAGTAAGGCGTGAGGAGTAAGGCGTTACCAGACAGGGGTGAGAACGAAATTAAAAACCCCTTACCTCTTATCCCTTGCTCCTCACCGGACGTCAAGCGCTTAGGCCCGGTTGAATATCTCACCGCCTGGCAGGCAATGCAGGATTTCACGAGACAGCGCGATGCCAATACGCCGGATGAAATATGGCTGATGCAGCATCCGCCGGTTTACACCGTGGGTTTGAACGGCAGGTCCGAACATTTGCCGAAGCGCACCACCATTCCAGTCATTAAAACCGACCGCGGCGGACAGATTACCTATCACGGTCCGGGGCAGCTTGTCACTTATCCGCTGCTCGACATGCGCAGGCTGAAACTGGGCGTGCGCCCGCTGGTGAGAAGCTTGGAACAGTCCGTGATAGACTTGCTGCATGATTACGGCATCGAAGCGCAAAACCGGGCGGACGCGCCGGGTGTGTACGTCAGCGGCGCGAAAATCGCCGCGCTGGGGTTGAGAATCAAAAACGGCTGCTGTTACCACGGCCTGGCGCTCAACGTGGACATGGATCTGACACCGTTTCACGCGATCAACCCCTGCGGTCATCCCGGCTTGCAGGTCACGCAACTGCACGATCTCGGCATTGCCGACTCACCCGATCAGGTGGGCAATAAACTTATTCAAAAACTCCTGCATCAGCTTGAGAATACATGAGTTCGGTTTCCGAAGAGCGCAAGCAAAAGGGCGAAGCCAAGACGGCGCGTATACCCGTCAAAATCGTGCCTATGGCGCGGCTGAAAAAACCGGACTGGATCCGCGTGAAAGCGGCAAGCGGCGCGCGCTTTTACGAAATCAAGCGCATCCTGCGCGAGCATAATTTGCACACCGTCTGCGAAGAAGCATCCTGCCCCAACATCGGAGAATGCTTCGGCAAGGGCACGGCGACTTTCATGATTCTGGGAGACCTGTGCACGCGCCGTTGCCCGTTTTGTGACGTGGCGCACGGCAAGCCGCTTCCGCCCGACCAAGACGAGCCGATGCATCTGGCCCAAACCATCTCCGCGTTGAAACTCAATTATGTGGTGATTACCAGCGTGGATCGCGACGATTTGCGCGACGGCGGCGCGCAGCATTTCGCCGATTGCCTCCGCTGCGTGCGTGAAAAATCACCTCATACGCGAATCGAAATACTGGTGCCGGACTTTCGCGGCCGCCTTGAAATTGCCTTGGATATCTTAAGCGCCTGTCCGCCGGATGTGATGAATCACAACCTGGAAACCGTGCCGCGGCTTTACAAGCAGGCGCGCCCCGGCGCGGATTACCACAATTCGCTAAGACTATTAAAAGAATTCAAGGCGCGCCATCCCGAACTTCCAACCAAGTCGGGACTGATGCTGGGGCTGGGCGAAACCGATGAGGAAATTCTCGAAGTGATGCGCGATTTGCGTGAGCATAACGTGGGCATGCTGACGCTGGGCCAGTATCTCCAACCCTCCGCGCACCATCTGCCGGTGCAGCGCTACGCAGAGCCGGTGTTATTTAATCAGTTTGAACAATTGGCTTCGGAAATGGGTTTCTTGCACGCCGCGTGTGGACCGTTGGTGCGTTCCAGCTATCACGCTGACCAACAAGCGCACGAAGCCGGAATCGCCGCGGCGTAACTATAATTTTCAAACCCCAGGTTCGAGCCCTGGTCGGGGAGGCGTGGTTGTTTCTGGCTAACTCCTGATCTGCGCCAGGTATCTGTCCATCTCGCGACGGTAAAACAGATAACCCAGTTCCGGGGCGGGCGCGCCGAGCTTTCCCGCCACCGACGTGACCTGGCCGCGGTGATGGATCAATTGCAGCATCAAGTGAGTCAGCAAATCGCGCGCCCAGAATGAGGCCGCACGGCCCTCACCCGTCCGATAACTGACCTGCTGCGCAAAAAAATCTTCCGGCCTGGTTTCCAGCCAGCGCTGCAAATCGCGCAGCTCCTGGCGGAATGCGCGTTTCAGCTCGCGCCAGTCGGGATGGAGCAGTTGGTTGAAAGGCAGTTCGTTCGGCTGTGCCTTAAGGCGGCCGAACCAGACACGGGTCAGTACCAGCATGTGGTCCACGGTGTTGTGGATGCTTTCGAACAGCGTGCCCTGCTGGCTCTTGCGCACATTGTCGTCGAAGCGGTCGAGCATAATGAATATTTGCTCGTTGGCCCAGTGCTGATAGTCAACCTAGTAGATGAAGTGCTGCTTCCAACCGATCATGATGAAACCCCATCGAAACTGCGGATTTTGCCTTTATACTTTTCACGGCTCGTTTCCGCTGCTCACATACTATTCGGCTCCGCTGCTCAACTTCGCCGTTCCTCGTCTAAAGTCAAACTTCTTGTTTCGCTGAGGTCTCATGTGGCCCGCAATTCTTTTTCCAGCAGAAGATGGAGTTTGGCGAAATCAGGTTCGCCGAGGATGCGTTTGATGATGTTGCCGCGCTTGTCGATAACAAAGGTGGTGGGCGTGAGCTTCACATCGCCAAACGCCTGAGCAATACCCCCCTGCACATCCAGCGCCACTTTGAAGGGCAGCGCATTTTTCTCGGTGTAGTTCACCACGTAATTCGGCGGATCATAGCTCATCGCCACGGCGATGGTCTCCAGCCCCTGCGCCTGGAACTTGCGGTAGGTGTCCACCATCTGCGGCATTTCGCGGATGCAGCCGACGCAACTGGTGGCCCAGAAATTCACCAGCACCACCTTGCCGCGCAGGCTCCCCATCGGGATTTTCTCGCCTTTCAGCGAAGTAAACGTCACTTGCGGCGCGGGCGAGTTTTGGGTCACGGCCTGCGCGAACAGCACCGCCAACAGCGCGCCCAGCACCAGCAAAATCAGGAAGCGCCTGTTTTTAAGCGTATTCATGGCTCTCATCGATTTCCTCGAGGGTGATTATTGTGTGACTTTTTCTCGTTCTTGTCATCAGACACTAATGTGCTTTTTCCCAATTGAGCCCGGTTCCCACATCGACCACCAACGGCACATTCAGTTTGGCCACGCCACACATGAGCTTTGGCAACTCGGTTTTTAGCAACTCGAGTTCGTCATCCGGCACTTCCAGCACCAGCTCGTCGTGCACTTGCATGATGAGCTTGGCTTTGAGCCGCTTTTGCTTAAGCCACCCATGCACTGCGATCATGGCAAGTTTAATAAGATCCGCAGCAGTACCCTGCATCGGCGCGTTGATCGCCGCGCGCTCCGCCCCCTGCCGGCGCGTGCCGTTCGAGCTTTTGATGTCGGGAAGCCAAAGCCTTCTGCCAAGCACGGTTTCCACAAAGCCCTGTTGTTTGGCAAGTTCGCGGGTGCGCTGCATGTATTCGGCCACGCCCGGATATCTCGCGAAATAGCGCTCCATGTAAAGCTGCGCCGCCGAGCGCTCAATGCCCAACTGGCTCGCTAAACCGAACGCCGACATGCCGTAAATCAGGCCGAAATTTATCACCTTGGCATAGCGCCTCTGTTCCGGCCCGACTTCGGCCGGCGGGATGCCGAAAATCTCCGAAGCAGTGGCGCGGTGGATGTCCTGGCCTTCGGCAAAAGCCCTGAGCAGGCTCTTGTCCCCTGAGAGGTGCGCTATGATGCGAAGTTCAATCTGCGAATAATCGGCGGAAATAATCCGCTGCCCGGGCGGCGCGATGAACGCTTCGCGGATGCGCCGCCCTTCCTGCGTGCGCACCGGTATATTCTGCAAATTCGGATCATTGCTGGCGAGCCTCCCGGTCACCGCCACCGCCTGCGCATAATTGGTGTGGACGCGGCCGGTTTGCGGATTAACCATGCGCGGCAGTTTGTCGGTGTAAGTGGATTTGAGCTTGGCCAAGCCGCGATAGTCGAGTATCAGCTTGGGCAGCGGATAATTCAGCGCCAGCTCCTGCAGCACGTCTTCATCGGTGGAAGGCTGGCCGCCCGGAGTTTTTTTCACCACCGGCAGCTTCTGGCGCTCGAATAAAATTTCCTGGATTTGCTTGGGCGAATTGAGATTGAACGGCTGGCCGGCTGCCTGGTGCACTTGGTTTTCAAGCTCGAGCATGCGGCTCCCCAGCTCGCAGCTCTGCTCGTCCAGCAGCTTGACGTCCAGCAACACTCCGTTTCTCTCCATGCTGAACAGCACTTCCAGAAGCGGCATTTCGATGCGCCGGTAAATATCTTCGAGCCTGGAATCCGCGGCGATCCGGGGATACAAGGCCTGATGCAACTGCAAAGTGACGTCGGCGTCTTCGGCGGCATATTCGGCGGCGCGATCAATCGCCACCTGGTCGAAGCCGATGCGGTTGGCGCCCTTGCCCGTAACCTCGTCATAGGTGATGGTTTTCACGCCGAGATGGCGTTCCGCCAGATTGTCCATGTCGTGGGGCTGGTGGCTTTCCAGGATATAGGATTCGAGCAGCGTATCGTGCGCGATGCCGTTCAAGGCCGCGCCGTGATTGGCGAAAATGTGCTTGTCGTATTTGAGATTCTGTCCAAGTTTGGGCTTGCCCGCATCTTCCAGCCAGGGCGTGAGCCGCTCTAAAACCCGCCCGGAATCAAGCTGCTCCGGCGCGCCGGAATAACGGTGGGCGAGCGGAATATAAGCAGCTCGATTTGCCTCCACTGAAAACGATATCCCTACAAGTTTGTCCTGCATCGGGTCAAGGCCGGTGGTTTCGGTATCCACCGCCACCAATTGCGCCGCGTGAATACGCTTCAGCCATTTTTCCAGTTGTGCTTCGGTCAGAATGGTTTCGTATGTTCTGGGTTGAGTGTTGAGCGTTGAGGGTTGAGGGTTTGATTCACCACTTCTCGAACTCTGAACTCTCAACTCTGAACCCTGAACTTTCTTTTCCAGCCCCTTACTCTCCCTAAGCCAGCTCTTGAATTCAAAACGCTCAAACAGCTCGTTGAGTTTCGCCGCATCCTGCGGTTGCGGCGCAAGGTCGGGAAGAGCAACCGGCAAATCCACATCGCATTTGACGGTAAGGAGCTGGCGCGCCTGCGGCAGCCAATCGAGCGACTTGCGCAGGTTTTCGCCCACCACGCCTGGAATTTCATTGGCGTGCGTTATCAGATTATCGAGTGTCTGGTACTGCGAGAGCCACTTCACCGCGGTTTTCGGCCCGACCTTGTCCACGCCCGGAACATTGTCCACGCTGTCGCCGATCAGCGTCAGATAATCCACCATGCGCGCAGGCGCCACGCTGAATTTGGCCAATACGCCCTGCTCATCCAGTTTTTCATTGCTCATGGTGTTGACGAGCATGACATACGGATTGACGAGCTGCGCAAGGTCCTTGTCGCCGGTGGAGACGATGCTGTTGACGCCTTCGCGCGCGGCCATGGTGACGAGTGTGCCGATAACATCGTCCGCTTCCACGCCTTCGATGATCAAAAGCGGCCAGCCGAGCGCGCGAATGCATTCATGCAATGGGGCGATTTGCGCAGCGAGGTCGTCCGGCATCGCCGGCCGGTTGGCTTTGTATTCGGGGTACCAGTCCTCGCGGAAGGTCTTGCCTTTTGCGTCGAACACGCAGGCGCTATAATCCGCCTTGTAGTCGCTGCGCAACCGGCGCAGCATGTTGAGGACACCGTAAATCGCACCGGTGGGCTCGTCCCGGCGGTTGCGCAAATCCTGCGGTGCCAGCGCGTGAAAGGCGCGGTAGAGATACGACGAGCCGTCAACCAGCAGCAGCGTTTTCCGCCCATTGTCCGCGTTCGTGGCGTTTTTCATTTCCTCCCGCCTCGCATGTTGACGTGGTTACGATTCGAATTCACTGAACAGGCTTCCAAAATGACGCATTCAGACAAGCTGCAGAAATTAATAGCCCCCGAAATGCTCGAGAAATCGTGGTCGGCGCGCGAATCCTGGCGCGTATTCGAGATTATGGCAGAATTTGTGGAAGCGACGGAACGCCTGAGCGCGATCCGCCCCGCGGTAAGCATTTTCGGCAGCGCGCGCACGCCGCAGGACCACCCTTATTACAAGCTTGCCGAACAAATCGCTCGGCAACTGTCGGACGCCGGCTTTGCCGTGATTTCCGGCGGGGGTCCCGGCATCATGGATGCGGCGAACAAAGGGGCATTCCACGGCAAAAGCCCGAGCGTGGGTCTGAACATTCAGCTGCCTCTCGAGCAGCACAGCAACGTCTATCAGGACATCAGCCAGACCTTCCGCCATTTCTTCGCGCGCAAGGTGATGTTCGTGAAATTCGCGAGTGCCTGGGTGGTCATGCCCGGAGGTTTCGGCACGCTGGATGAATTAATGGAAGCGCTGACGCTGGTGCAAACCGGCAAAACGCGCAAAATTCCCATTATCCTGGTGCACGAGCCGTTCTGGCGCGGCATGCTGGATTGGTTCAAGCAAACGCTGATTGCGGAAAACATGATCGACGCCGAAGACATGCATCTCATCAAGGTCATCAATGAGCCGAAAGCGGTGGTCGACGCGATTTTTGACCATTATGAGAAACGCGGCTTCGAGCCTTCTGCTCAGGAACTCGAAATCCAGCTCAACCTTTAGGGAACCTCTAAACAAGCCCACACGCATGCGCGTTGCTGGCAAAATGCGGATGGATGCGAGACGCGCGACGCAGCCCATATTTAATCGTATGGGCAAGGAGCGCAACGACGCAGACGCTGCATTTTGCCGCAACCCGGAGGGACGGGGCTTGTTTAGAGGTTCCCACGGTCTAATGATAAACTAACGCCCTCTGACGTCCCGGGCAAACCACCCATAAAGGACCGCATGCGCCTCGTTACCGCCGCTTTGCTTTGCCTTGCGCTATCCGCGTTTGCGCAGGCCCCGCAACGGCCCAGGGATTTGCAACCCTTGCCCGAGGCTCCGCCGCCTCCGCTGCCGGTCGATTCCCCGCTCGAGCCGCAGGTAACCATCATCAAGCGCGGCCAGGAGACCATCGAGGAATACCGGATGCACGGGCGGCTGTACATGATCAAGGTAACGCCCTCGCACGGGGTGCCCTATTACTTGTTGGATGAGTCCGGCCAAGGCAAGTTTGTCCGGCACGACGACCTCGATAACCCGGTCAAAGTGCCGATGTGGTTGTTGCTGGAATTTTGATCCGGCCGCCGGCATAAATCCCTTTGCAGCCGCGGGATGGATACTGCGGCCGATAACAACACATGTCCGTCTTCACCACCGTCACCCGCGAGCAGCTTGCCGCGTGGCTCAGGAATTATTCGCTGGGCATGCTCACGGATTTGCGCGGCATCGCCGCCGGGATTGATAACACCAATTATTTTGTCGACACCACCCACGGCCGCTACGTGCTGACGCTGTTCGAGAAGCTCAAAACCGAGGAACTGCCCTATTATCTGAATTTAATGTCGCACCTGGCGAGCCACGGCATTCCCTGCCCCGATCCCATCGCCAATCTGGTAAACAGTTTTTTGGGGGAATTAAACGGCAAACCAGCGTGCCTGGTGAGCTGCCTCCAGGGGGTGGACCTGAAACAACCCTCGCCCGAACACTGCGCCGAAGTGGGCGAACTCTTGGCCGGCATGCACCTCGCCGGGCGGACCTATCCGGACAAAATGGAAAACCCGCGCGGTACCCACTGGTGGAACACCATCGCGCCGCAAATCATGCCTTTCCTCTCGCAAGAGGAGGCCGATCTGCTGAAAGCTGAGTTGAGCTACCAGTCGCTTTATCGCTACCATGATCTGCCGCGCGGCGTAATCCATGCCGATTTGTTTCGCGACAACGTGCTGTTCCACAACGACGCGGTGAGCGGCGTGATTGATTTCTATTTCGCCTGCAACGACGTGCTGCTCTATGACGTGGCAATTGCCGTCAACGACTGGTGCATCACGCAAAATTATAAACTGGACGCCGGGCGCACTCGCGCTTTCCTCTCCGTCTACCACTCCACCCGGCCGTTTAGCGCAGCCGAACGCGAGGCCTGGCCGGTGATGCTGCGCGCGGGCGCTCTGCGCTTCTGGGTCTCGCGCCTGCAGGACTTGCATCTGCCGCGGCCGGGCGAGCTCACCCATGCCAAGGACCCCAATCATTTCATGAAATTATTGAGGCAGCACGCAAGCGGCCAATCCGGGATTATCTGGCTTTAAATCTTGCCCAAACCGGTGTAAGTTAAAGCTCTGGCAACTGGTCGGCGAGGCATATCATGGAACCACATCAAGTGGCGGTGAAACAGGGGTGGCAATGGCTGGTTGATGGCTTTGCTTTGTTCAGGAAAAATCCTTTGATTTGGGTTGTCCTGTGCGCCATCCTCGTCGCAATTTCTTACGTATTGATTAAAATTCCCTTTCTCGGGATGGTGTTGAATTTAATCCTGCCCGTGCTGGTGGGCGGCCTGATGCTGGGCTGCCAATCCCTGCAAAATGGCGGGGAACTGGAGATTGCCCACCTTTTTGCCTGTTTCCGCAAAAATCCGAGCAGCCTGATTGCGCTTGGCGGCGTCAACTTGGTCGGGATAATTTTAATTGCATTTGTAGTGGTGCTGATCGGAGGCCAAGCCCTAGATGCGGTATTGGCGGGTGACCAAGGTAACTTGGATATGGCGGTCCTCACAACTTACGGAAACCAGATATTGCTGGCTCTGCTTGTAGGGCTGGCGCTATACGTGCCATTAGCCATGGCGCTATGGCTTTCACCCGTATTGGTGGCGCTTCGTGACACGAAGGCAATGGTTGCCCTGAAATTGAGCTTTATTGCCTGTCTGAAAAATATCCTGCCTTTCCTGGTTTACGGTGTTATTGTATTTATTTTACAAGTCATCATAGCGCTGTTGCTGGGGATAATGAATATTTCTTTCAGCTCGCGGTTTATGATTGCGCTCGTTGTAATGCTGCCGGTGCTTATCCCTACGCTCTACATAAGCTATAAAGATATTTTTTCTGATAATTCAATCCAGACCAAAACCTGATTAAGCCGGGGTCAGTTTGGCGTATTCCAGCATCAGCCATTTCACACCGGCCTTGTGGAAATTGACTTGGACGCGGGCGTCCGTCCCGCTGCCTTCGGCGTTGACGATGACGCCTGCGCCGAATTTCGGATGCAGCACCGTTCGGCCGATGCGCCACGGCAGCGAAGGTTGAGCGTTGTGTGTTGAGTGTTGAGTGTGAGAGGCCGCTGCGCTTTTGCTTTTAACACTGAACACTGAACTCTGAACACTCAACCCTGCATTCACGCGCTTTATCAGGTTTTCAGGAATTTCCTGCAAGAAACGCGAGGTGATGTTGTAGCGGGTTTGTCCGTGCAGCATCCGGCTTTGCGCATAGCTTAAATACAGTCTTCTCCGCGCGCGGGTGAGCGCCACATACATCAGGCGCCGCTCTTCTTCCAGCCCGCCGTCTTCCGTCAGGCTTTGCTCGTGTGGAAACAATCCCTCTTCCAGTCCGCTGATGAACACGCTGTGGAACTCCAGGCCTTTCGCGGAATGCGCGGTCATGAGTTGCAGCGCCTCCGCGCCCTCTCCCGCCTGGTGCTCGCCCGATTCCAGCGCGGCAAAAGCCAAGAAACTCACGAGCGAATTTTCCATTTCCTCATCGTTTTCATTAAGAAACGCTACCACCGCATTAATCAGTTCGTCGAGGTTTTCCAGCCGGTCCTGCCCGTCTTTCTGGCTTTGGTAATGCGCTTTCAACCCGCTTGCCTCAATCACGAGCTCGATGACTTCCGGAAGCGGCAACCCGGCACAGCTTGAATGCAGTGACTCAATCAATGCAACAAAGCCTTCGATGCCTTTTGCTTTTGCTGATCGTTGACCACTGGCTGCTGGATGCCGCATGACCGCTTGCCACAGGCTGCTTTTGTTTTGCGCCGCTTCCTCCTGCAATTGCTCAAGACTGCGGCTGCCGATGCCGCGCAGCGGGAAGTTAATCACTCTGAGCAGTGCACTGTCGTCATCGGGGTTGGCAACCAGGCGCAGATAGGCGAGCGCGTGCTTGATTTCCTGGCGCTCGAAAAAGCGCAGGCCGCCGTATACGCGGTAGGAAATCGAAGCGGAAAACAGCGCGTGCTCCAAAACCCGCGACTGGGCGTTGGAGCGATACAGCACCGCGATGTCTGAAAGCTTGACCCCTTCGGCGGCAAGCGCTTTCACCTCGTCGACGATAAAGCCCGCCTCCTCCAGATCCGTCGCCGCTTCGTAGAAGCGGAGCGGCTCGCCGCCCCCTTCCACCGTCCACAAATTCTTGCCAAGACGCGTGCGGTTGTGGCGGATCAGTGCGTTCGCCGCATCCAGAATATTGCCATGCGAGCGGTAGTTCTGCTCAAGCTTTATGACCTTGGCCGCGCCGAAGTCCTGCTCGAAACCCAACATGTTCGCGGCACTGGCGCCGCGGAAGGCGTAAATGGATTGGTCGTCGTCGCCCACCGCGAATACCGAATTGGTTTTGCCGGCGAGCGACCGCAACCACAGATATTGCAGGCTGTTGGTGTCCTGGAATTCATCCACCAGAATATGCTGGAAGCGGCCTTGATAATGTTCGCGCAGGATTTCGTTGCGCAGCAGCAGCTCATACGAGCGCAGCAGCAGCTCGGCAAAATCCACCACGCCCTCGCGGTTGCACTGCTCGTCGTAAGCCGCGTAAAGCGCGTTGAGCTTCCTCGAGAAATCGTCAAACGCCTCCACCTGCGGCGCACGCAAGCCCTTTTCCTTGTTGTCGTTGATGAAATATTGCAGCCGCTTTGGCGGATATTTTTCATCATCCACGTTGAGGGATTTCATCAGCCGCTTGATCAGTGCCAGCTGGTCGGCGCTGTCCATGATTTGAAACAGCTGCGGCAGTCCCGCTTCACGGTAATGTGCGCGCAGCATGCGGTTGCACAGGCCATGAAAGGTGCCGACCCAAATGCCGCGGGTGTTGATGGGGAGCATCGCGGAGATGCGCGCGAGCATCTCTTTCGCCGCTTTGTTGGTGAAAGTCACGGCGAGGACGCTCATCGGGCCGGCTTGTCCGGTCTGAATCAGCCAGGCGGCGCGCGTGGTGAGCACGCGGGTTTTGCCGCTGCCCGCGCCGGCGAGAATCAGCGCCGATTGCTTGGGCAGGGTGACCGCTTCGAGCTGCCGGGGGTTTAATCCGGAGAGAATGGACATGATTCAATGCTGGTTTTCAAACCGGCATTATAAGTCATACCCCTCGTGCAATCAGCTGCGCTTTTTCTTTTCCATCAAGTCAAGAATGAGCGGCGTGAGGACCAGCTGCATCGCCAGACCCATTTTGCCGCCGGGCACGACGATGCAATTGGGCCGTGACATGAAAGAGTCGTGGATCATCGTCAGCAGATAGGGAAAATCAATCCCCTTGGGGTTGCGGAAGCGGATCACCACGAAGCTTTCGTCCGCGGTCGGGATGTCGCGCGCGATGAACGGATTGGAGGTGTCCACCGTCGGCACGCGCTGGAAATTGATGTGGGTGCGCGAAAACTGCGGCACGATGTAATGCACGTAATCATGCATGCGCCGCAGGATGGTCTGGGTCACCGCCTCGATGGAATAACCTCGATCCTGCATGTCGCGGTGGATTTTCTGTACCCACTCCAGGTTGACGATGGGCACCACGCCGATCAGCAAATCGGCGTATTTCGCCACGTTCGCGGTCGGCGTCACCGCACCGCCGTGCAGCCCTTCGTAAAACAGCAAGTCGCTGTCTTCCGCAATCGGCTCCCATGGGGTGAAGGTGCCGGGCTTTCGCTGGTACAGCGCGGCTTCCTCTTCGTTGTGCAGGTAGCGGCGGGTTTTCCCGGTGCCGGTCTCGCCGTACTGACGGAACAGGCCTTCGAGCTCCTCGAACAGATTCGCTTCCGGGCCGAAATGGCTGATGGGACGTTGACCGTTTTTCTCGCCCTTGGCGATTTCCCGCTTCATCCCCTCGCGGTCATAGCGGTGAAAACTGTCGCCTTCCACGACCACCGCATTGATTTTTTCGCGGCGGAAGATGTGGTCGAAGCTGAGGGTGACCGAGCTGGTGCCCGCTCCCGACGAGCCGGTGACCGCTACAACCGGATGCTGGCGTGACATTAAGCTGTCGCTCCCTTAAGTTGTTCGAATTCCCGCGAAAATGGTACAACGAAAAAGCATAAACCATAGTTATATTTTTTTATTGTTACGATAAGGATTGTTTAGGTGCCGGCGGAAGGCGGCAGCCCGGCTGGAAATCAGCGGGATATCGAGGGTTGTTCCGCGCCCAGCTGCCCCTTGAGTTTTGCCGTCAGCGCTTGCGCCTCAATCCGGCTCGGCAGGTGAGTGATGCGCAAGCGCTGCTGGCCTTCAATCATTACCGGCTGAATACGCACCGCGTAGCCGTTAAAGAGCAGCGTCGGCTTCATGGTTTCTCCTTAACCCCGAATTTCCAGATGGTATCAGGTATAATTCTTAAGTTTTTTATAGTTTTTATAACAAGGATTCATTCGCTTATGCAAGCGCAGTACCGGCCTGAAGAAATCGAGCGGCAAGCGCGAGGATATTGGGAATCGCGCAAGGCGTTCCGCGCACTGGAACATCCGGGCAAAGCCAAATATTACTGCCTCTCCATGTTTCCCTATCCTTCGGGGAAGCTGCACATGGGGCATGTGCGCAACTATACCATCGGCGATGTGCTCACCCGATTCTATCGCATGAAAGGCTACAACGTGCTGCAGCCGATGGGCTGGGATGCGTTCGGGCTGCCCGCGGAAAACGCAGCGATGTCCAATAATGTCCCGCCAGCCAAGTGGACCCGCGACAACATCGCCTACATGAAAAAGCAGCTCCAGTCGCTGGGCTTTGCCATCGATTGGGAGCGCGAGTTCGCCACCTGCGAACCGGAATACTACCGCTGGAACCAGTGGCTGTTCCTGCGCCTGCTGGAAAAAGGGTTGGCCTATAAAAAAACCGGGGTAGTCAACTGGGATCCTGTCGATCAGACCGTGCTCGCCAACGAACAGGTAATCGACGGCCGCGGCTGGCGCACCGGCGCCTTGGTGGAAAAGCGTGAAATCCCGATGTATTACCTGAAAATCACCGCCTACGCCGACGAATTGCTGGAAGCCTTGGAAAAGCTGCCCGGCTGGCCGGACAGGGTAAAAACCATGCAGGCCAACTGGATCGGCAAAAGCTTTGGCGTCAATTTCGGCTTTCCCTACGAACTCGACGGCGAGAAAAAATTGCTGCGTGTCTTCACCACCCGCGCCGACACCATCATGGGCGTGACTTTCTGCACTGTGGCGGCCGAGCATCCGCTCGCAACAAGGCTTGCACGTGACAACCCCAAGCTCGCTGCGTTCGTAGACGAATGCAGGCGCGGCAGCGTAATCGAAGCCGAACTCGCGATGATGGAAAAAGAAGGCATGCCCACCGGATTCTATGTCACCCACCCGCTCACCAGCGAAAAAATCGAGGTGTGGGTGGGCAACTACGTGCTGATGGGCTATGGCGAAGGCGCGGTGATGGCGGTACCCGCGCACGATGAGCGCGATTTTGCTTTTGCCAAAAAATATCATCTTCCAATCAAACCGGTGATTGATGTTGGCGGCAAACCGTATTCGCTTGATGCCTGGCAGCCGTGGTACGCCGATTACGGCGTGTGCGTGAATTCCGGCAAATACAATGGTCTCGATTATCAGCGGGCGGTCGACGCCATCGCCGCCGACCTGAAAAAAATGGGACTGGGCGAGAAGCAGGTCACCTACCGCCTGCGCGATTGGGGCATTTCGCGCCAGCGCTACTGGGGCTGCCCGATTCCGATGATTCACTGCGATTCCTGCGGCGACGTGCCGGTGCCGGATGAGCAATTGCCGGTCGTTTTGCCGGAAAACCTGGTGCCCGATGGCACCGGCAATCCGCTCGCCAAGACGCCTTCGTTTTACGAATGCTTCTGCCCTCGATGCGGCAAGAAAGCCAGCCGCGAGACCGATACCATGGACACGTTCGTGGATTCGTCGTGGTATTTCCTGCGCTATGCCTGCGCCGACCAGAATAGAGCGATGGTGGACGAGCGTGCTTCCTACTGGTTGCCGGTGGACCAGTACATCGGCGGCATCGAGCATGCCATCCTGCATCTGCTCTATTCGCGCTTCTGGACCAAGGTCATGCGCGATGTAGGGCTCGTCAAAATCGACGAGCCGTTCAACAATTTGCTCACCCAGGGCATGGTGCTGAATAAAATTTTCTTCCGCAAGAATGCAAGCGGCCGCATTACTTATTACAATCCGGCCGATGTGGAAATCATCATGGACGACAAATGCCGGCGGGCGGGCGCCAAGCTTATGGCGGATGGCGAGGCGGTGGAATCGGGCGGCATCGGCACTATGTCGAAATCGAAGAACAACGGCGTTGATCCGCAAGCGCTGATTAAAGAATACGGCGCCGACACGGCGCGGCTGTTCATGATGTTCGCTTCGCCACCCGAGCAGACGCTGGAGTGGTCAGACAGTGGCGTCGAAGGCGCGTCGCGCTTTCTCAAGCGACTGTGGACGTTCGCGCACCATTGGGAACCAGTAATCTTCGGGGAATCGAAGCGGAGGAGTGGCGATTTCACCCGCTATGAATATCCGACCAATATCGCCAACACCAATCCAACACTTGCCGCGCTTCGCAGAGAGATTCACGCGGCGCTGAAACAGGCCAGCTTCGACATGGAGCGCAAACAATTCAACACGGTTTCGTCCGCAGCAATGAAGATGCTTAACTCACTCCAAGAAGGCACGTTGGGAGTCGATTCCATCACCGAGGCTGCTGCTGCAGCCGGCGTCTTTCAGCTTGCGCTACACGAGACGATGAGCATACTGCTGCGCGTTCTGAATCCCATCACACCACACATCGCCCACATTTTGTGGCGTGAACTCGGTTATTCAGGGGATATCCTCACAGCACCTTGGCCCACTGTTGACGAGTCGGCATTGATCGAGGACGAGATTGAACTCGTGCTACAGGTTAACGGAAAGCTGCGCGGCAACATGCGTGTGCCCCGCGATTCCGCGCGCGACGCCATCGAGCAACTGGCGGTATCCCACCCCAGTGTGCAAAAATACGTGGTCGGTCAACCCATCAAAAAAGTGGTGGTCGTACCGGGACGGCTGGTCAACGTGGTAGTTTAGGGATTAGAGGTCAGGGATTAGAGATTAAAATCCACATAAAAGTACGGGTTTCAGGTTTAAACTGATCCCTAACCCCTAAGCCCCTGAACCCTTTCCAGAGAGCAGCCATGCGCTTCGTTCTCGCCATCGCAACAAGTTTCCTTGTCGCTGCCTGCGGCTTTCACTTGCGCGGGCAGACCACGCTGCCATTTGAAAGTCTGTATGTGAACGCTTCCGGCGGTTCCGCTTTTGCCACGCAACTGAAGCGCGCGGTGCTGGCTGGCACCAACGCCCGCCTGAGCGACAGCTCCAAGGATGCGCAAGCCATTTTCGATCTGGTGAGCGAAATCCAGGAGAAACAAATCTTGAGCTTGAGCGGCGCCGGCACCGTGCGCGAATTCGAGTTGCGCTATCGCGTGGCTTTCCGCGTGCATGACAACCAAGGCCACGACTGGATACCACAGACTGAAATCATCCTCAAGCGCGACGTCACGTTCAACGACTCGCAAGTGCTGGCCAAGGAATCCGAAGAGGCGCTGCTTTATAAAGACATGCAAAGCGACGCCGTGCAACAGGTCATGCGGCGCTTGAGCGCGGCCAAAGCGCCCTCCTGATGCGCATCGAAGCGGAACAGTTCAAACAGCATTTACAACGGGGTCTGAAATCCCTCTACACGGTGCATGGCGACGAACCGCTGTTGGCTCTTGAAGCCGCGGACCAAATACGCAGCGCGGCAAAACAGGCGGGCTTCGCCGAACGGGAAATCTTCACCGCCGAGCCGGGGTGCGATTGGCAGCGGCTCGCCATAAGCAGCCAAAGCCTTTCGCTCTTCGCCGCCAAAAAGCTCGTTGAACTGCGCATCCCTTCAGGCAAGCCGGGAGTTGAAGGCGCGCAGGCAATCGAAAGCTTCTGTTCTGCCGCTGGCCCCGACCTGATGGGGCTGGTGCTGCTACCTAAGCTCGACGGGCAAACAAAAAACTCGAAATGGTTTGAGGCGTTGCAGCAGCATGGCGAAGTGGTGAACGCCAGCGCCGTGGAACGCGGGCGGCTGCCGCAATGGATAGCAGGACGCCTCGCTGCGCAAGCACAGAGCGCCGATTCCGATACGCTGCAATTCATCGCCGACCGTGTCGAAGGCAATCTGCTCGCCGCGCACCAGGAAGTGCAGAAACTGGGGTTGCTCTACCCCACCGGGCCATTGAGCTTTGAGCAAGTCAAGGTGGCGGTGCTGGAAGTCGCGCGCTACGATGTGTTCAAGCTGGGCGAGGCGATGCTCGCCGCGGATGCCGTGCGCTTCGCGCGCATTCTCGAGGGTCTGCGCGGTGAAGGCACCGCGCCGCCTCTGATACTCTGGGCGCTGGCGGAAGAAACCCGCGCGCTGCTTAAAATCGTGATGGGCCTCGAGCAAGGCAGGCCGCTGCCGCAATTGCTGCGCGAAGCGCGGGTGTGGGGGGCGCGCCAGGAAGGAGTGCAGCACGCGGTGAAACACCTGCGCAAAAAAATGCTGGAAGAAGCGCTTTTGCACGCGGCGCGGCTGGACCGCATGATCAAGGGACTGGCTTCCGGCAATGTGTGGGACGAGTTTATGCAATTGGGCTTGCGTTTCTGTTCCGGCCCGGCCGGGGTTAAAATACACTGATCATGGATATCGTTGACATCAAAGCCTACATGCACGGCATGGGGCGCGAAGCGCGCGCCGCCTCCCGCCTCATGGCCAAAGCCGACACCCGCACCAAGAACAAGACGTTGACCGTGATGGCGCAGGCGATCCGCCGCGATAGCAGCAACCTGCTCGCCGCCAATGCCAGGGACATGGAAAAAGCGCGCGCTCAGAAGTTTGATGACGCGCTGCTCGACCGCCTCGCGCTTTCGGCCAGAATCGTGGACAACATGGCCGAAGGGCTGATGCAAATCGTGCAGCTGCCCGATCCGGTGGGCGAAATCACCGGCCTCAATTACCGTCCTACTGGAATTCAGGTAGGGAAAATGCGCGTACCGCTGGGGGTGGTGGGCATTATTTACGAAGCGCGCCCCAACGTCACCGCCGACGCCGCCGGGCTGTGCCTGAAAGCCGGCAATGCCGCGATTCTACGCGGCGGCTCGGAAGCGATTCACTCCAATCAGGCCATCGCCGCGCTGGTGCGCGAAGGCCTGCGCGCCGTGGGGCTGCCGGAAACCGCGGTGCAGGTGATCGAGACCACTGACCGTGCCGCGGTGGGCGAGCTGCTGTCGATGAACCAGTACGTCGACATCATCGTGCCGCGTGGCGGCAAGAGCCTGGTTGAGCGCGTGATGCGCGAATCGCGCATTCCCATGATCAAGCACCTGGACGGCGTCTGCCATGTCTACATCGACGACAAGGCGGACATCGAAAAAGCGGTACGCATCGCCGACAACGCCAAGACCCAGCGCTACGGCACCTGCAACACCATGGAGACGCTGCTGGTCGCGGAAGGCATTGCTTCACAAGTGCTGCCGCAGCTTTGCAAGATTTATCTAGCCAAAGGCGTGGAGCTCAGAGGCGACGAGAAATCACGGGCGCTGGTGCCGCAAATCAAGGCCGCCACCGAAGAAGACTGGTACACCGAATACCTCGCGCCGATTTTGAGCGTGCGCGTGGTCAAAGACGTGGAGCAGGCTATTCAGCACATCGCCACCTACGGCTCGCAGCACACCGACGCCATCGTGACTGAAGATTACGGCCGCGCCATGCGTTTCCTGCGCGAAGTGGATTCCAGCTCGGTGATGGTGAACGCCTCGACGCGCTTTGCCGACGGCTTCGAATACGGCCTGGGCGCGGAAATCGGCATTTCCACCGACAAAATCCACGCACGTGGCCCAGTGGGGCTGGAAGGGCTCACTTCGCAGAAGTTCATCGTGCTCGGCGACGGGCAAATAAGGCAGTGAATAAGTGAACGGGTGAACACCCTCTCCCCCGCACCCGGGGGAGAGGGTCGGGGTGAGGGGGCTTCACTTCTTCACTTGTTCACTCATAAATAACCCATGCACAAACTCATTGAAGTCAAAGTCCCTGATATCGGCGATTTCAAAAACGTGCCGGTGATCGAAGTCCTGGTGAAACCCGGAGACCGTATCGCCAAGGAAGATCCGCTGATTACGCTGGAATCCGACAAGTCAACAATGGATGTGCCTTCTCCGGAAGCGGGAACGGTAAAAGAAATCAAGGTCAAAGTCGGCGATAAGGTGTCGGAAGGTTCACTGATTCTCACGCTGGACACTGCGGCTTCAGCAACCGCCGAATCGCCCGAATCATATCAAGCCGCGCCCGCTGTTACAGCTGCCAAACCCGCTGCAGATATTCAGGCTGAAGTCGTGGTGCTGGGTGCGGGGCCGGGCGGCTACACCGCGGCGTTCCGCGCCGCCGACCTCGGCAAGCAGGTAATTTTGATCGAGCGCTACCCGGATCTGGGCGGCGTGTGCCTCAACGTCGGTTGCATACCCTCGAAAGCGCTGCTGCATGTCGCCAAAGTCATGTCTGAGGCCGTGGAAATGCAGCATTACGGCGTGACTTTCGGGCAACCCAAAATCGAAACCGAAAAGCTGCGCTCGTGGAAAAACAGCGTGATCGGCAAACTCACCAAGGGTCTTGCCGGTCTCGCCAGGCAGCGCAAGATACAGGTGCTGCAGGGTGTCGCCCAATTCGCTTCGCCCAATACCCTGCACGTGGAAACCAAAGACGGCGCGAAAACCGTGTCTTTCGATTACTGCATCATCGCCGCCGGCTCGCAGGCGGCGAAAATTCCCGGCTTTCCCGACGACCCGCGCCTCATGGATTCGACCAGCGCGCTGGAAATCGCCGAGATTCCCAAAAGACTTTTGGTCATCGGCGGCGGCATCATCGGGCTGGAATTGGCGTGCGTGTACGATGCGCTGGGTTCGAAAATCACCGTGGTGGAATTGCTGGATGGCCTGATGCCGGGCACGGATCGTGATCTGGTGAAGCCCCTGCAAAAGCGCATTGAAAAGCGTTACGAAGGCATTTACCTTAAAACCAAAGTAACCAGAATCGAGCCGCAAAAAGACGGGCTGAAAGTTTATTTCGAGGGCGACAACGCGCCGCGGCCGCAAGTTTTCGACCGCGTGCTGGTCGCGGTGGGCAGGCGCCCCAATGGCCAGGCCGTCGCCGCCGAAAATGCCGGCGTTCAGGTCACCGACAGAGGTTATATCGGTACGGACCAGCAGATGCGCACCAACATGCCGCACATTTTCGCCATCGGCGATATCGCCGGCGAGCCGATGCTGGCGCATAAGGCAACGCATGAAGGCAAAGTCGCCGCAGAGGTGATTGCCGGGGAAAAGAGCGCGTTTGACGCGCGCACCATCCCCTCGGTCGCCTACACCGATCCCGAAGTAGCGTGGATGGGGCTGACCGAGGCGCAGGCAAAAGAACAGGGCGTCGAGTTCGAAAAAGCCGCCTTCCCCTGGGCGGCGAGCGGGCGGGCGCTAGCACAGGGACGCGACGAAGGCATGACCAAGCTCATTTTCGACAAGAATACCCAGCGGCTTCTTGGCGCGGGCATGGTAGGACCAAACGCCGGTGAATTGATTGCCGAAACCGTGCTGGCATTGGAAATGGGCGCGGACGCGCAGGACATCGGGCTCACCATCCACCCGCATCCCACGCTGTCGGAGACCGTGTTCTTCTCCGCCGAAATGGCGGAAGGCACGATCACCGACTTGTATATTCCCAAGAAGTAATCTGGCGTTTTCCGTGCAGGCTTTTCTCACCTCGACCGCGTTGGTTGCGGCAGCCGAAATCGGCGACAAGACTCAACTCCTGTCTTTCGTGCTGGCAGCAAGACTGCGCCGTCCTTACCCCATCATCGCCGGGATACTGGCCGCGACGCTGTTCAATCACACGCTCGCCGGCTCGGTCGGCGTTTGGCTGGCTCACGTTATTCCGCATCAAACGCTCAACTGGATGGTCGCCGCAGCATTCATCGCTTTCGGCTTATGGACGCTGCATCCTGATTCGCTGGAAAAAGATCCGCGCATCCACCGGGCGGGGGTATTTGTCACCACCTTCATCGCTTTCTTTTTCGCCGAGATGGGCGATAAAACCCAGCTTGCCACGGTTGCGCTGGCGGCGCGCTTCGACGCCCTTGCCGAAGTCGTGCTCGGCACCACGCTGGGCATGCTGCTCGCCGACGTGCCGGCGGTTTTTATCGGTGAAAAGCTGGCAAAATATATTCCCATGCGGCTCGTGCGTTATGCGGCCGCTACGCTTTTCATCGCTTTGGGCCTTTTTACCTTGATGCGGCCGCTTGAGTTCGGGGCCTAGTTTTGCACTATTCGCGGGAAAGCCGGTCTTAATCAGGTATGCTCGACACATTAACGGTTTTCAAAACGGAACTCATTATGCGGCTTAAATCGCTATTATTGTTTTCGATTCTGCTTGCCTTCCTTGCATTTCCCGCATTTGCGGCAAACCAGACCGAGGCACTCCTTGATCAAGTCATCGACGGGGCCCACCGCGATCCAAAAAATAAAGCGCGCGACATTTACCGCCACCCCAAGGAAACCCTGCTGTTTTTCGGATTGAAGCCCAACATGATAGTGGTGGAAATCTGGCCGGGCGGCGGCTGGTACACCGAAATCCTGGCGCCGGTTTTGCGCGACAAAGGCAGGCTTTATGCCGCGAGCTTTGCCGTGAACGCCAAAAACACACCGGAGTTCCGCGTCGAAATCGAGCGGGATTATTTGAAAAAACTTTCGCAGCATCCCGAAATCTACAACCGCATCATCCGCACCCAATTGCAGGCGCCGGAATACGTCAACATCGGGCCACACGGCAAAGCCGACATGGTGCTAACTTTCCGCAACGTGCATAACTGGGCGAAAGACGGCAACGCCGAAGCCACCTTCAAGGCGTTTTACGATGTATTGAAACCCGGCGGCATCCTCGGCGTCATCGATCACCGCGCCAAGCCCGGCACCCCCTTACAGGATATGATTCGCAGTGGTTATTTGACTGAAGAACTGGTGATTGGCCTGGCGAAAGGCGCAGGCTTCAAGCTGGCGGCGAAATCGGAAATCAACGCCAACCCCAAGGACACCAAGGACCATCCCAAGGGCGTGTGGACCTTGCCGCCGATGCTGCGCCTCGGCGATCAGGACCGGGAAAAATACCTGGCGATCGGCGAGAGCGACCGCATGACCCTCAAGTTCGTGAAACCAAAGTAATCCGTAAAAAAACCCGTTTTTAGGAGAACAAGATTTTCGAGTTAGCGCGGCACATGGGGCTACGCGTATTGAATTTGGTTTAATCCCCCTTGTGAGTCGCCGAGCAGCGCAGCCAAGGCGCGAGGAAGTCGGCGAGCACTGTCTGAGCACGAAGTGCGAGTTGCGCAGCCGCGCGAACTTGGTGAGCAGCGGAGGGAACCCGCAGGGCGGCGAACCGGGGCGGCCTTCTTTTTGGTGACCTTTTCCTGGCCGAGCAAGAAAAAGTCACCAGCTGCCGGGCTGCCCCCGGCAACAAACTAGTAAGCCTGCTTTATTTCGACTTAGTGGCTCTTCTCCCGCAGTCCGGCGGGAATCAGCCAGCGGTCAAGCAACTCAAAACCGCCCTGCGCCAGGAGCGCCAGTGCCGCCGCGGGGATCGCTCCGGCCAGCAGCGTTGCGTTGTCGTTCAATGCCAGCCCCCGCACAATGCGCTCGCCGTAACCGCCGGCGCCGACAAAGGCCGCGATGGTTGCGGTTCCCACGTTGATGACCGCCGAAGTCTTGATGCCGGCAAGTATCGCGCGTGAAGCCAGCGGCAGCTCGATCAAACGCAGGCGCGGAAACAGAGGCAATCCCAGCGATTGTGCCGCTTCCCGCAACGAGGGCGCGATATCGGCGAGCCCAGCGTAAGTGTTACGCACAATCGGCAGCAGCGCGTAAAGAAAGAGTGCGATCAGGGCCGGCAGTACGCCGATGACGCCAAGAGCCGAGATCAAAAATGCAAGCAGCGCCAGTGACGGCAGGGTTTGAATCACTCCGACTGCCAAAAGAATCGGCTGCCTGGCTGCGGGCGAGTAAGCGGCGCAGACCCCTAGCGGGATGCCCAGCAGTATCGCCCCGCCGAGTGACACGAACACCAGCAGCAGGTGTTCAGCGGTCAGGCGCCAGAAATCTGCGGCAAACAGCAGGGCGAGAAAATTTCCCCAAGTGCCCTCGGCCGGCTTATATCCTGCGCCGGGGGAGAGGAAATCCGCAGCGATGGCCGCAAACGGTTTGCCTGTAAGCTCCGCCTCGGCGTTCATCGCCGCCATTTGCGTTTCGGAAATCCGCCCTTCCAGCTTTTGCAGCGCCGCCCAAGTTTTGGGGAAACGGCCGGGCATATCGAGGCGATAAAGCAACAACGCGTCATAAGCAGGGAAAAAATGCTGGTCGTCTTTCAGCACGCGCAGGCCGTATTTGGCGATTTTGGCGTCTGTGGAATAAATGTCAATGACATCGATTTTGCCTTTGACCAGCGCCTCATACGCCAAGCCGTGGTCGAGGCCGATAGGGTCAAATGGCAGTGCATACGCTTTTTTCAGCGGCGGCCAGCCGTCTTGGCGGTTCAAGAACTCCTGAGACAATCCCAATTTCAGTTCCGGCTTGCGGGCAAGATCGCCGACGCTGGAGATGCCAAGCTGCCCGGCGCGTGCATCCAGCATGGCAAGCGCGTAGGTGTTGTTGAAGCCCAGCGGCACTGCCGCCGCCAATCCCAGAGGCGCAAGCTTGCGGTTCAACGCCGCGAAATCGCCCGCAGCGTCCTTTTTCAGCAGCTCAAACCAGATGGTTCCGGAATATTCCGGATAAACGTCGATGTTCCCGCTTCGCAACGCCGCAAACAATATTCCGGTATTGCCCAAGCCCTGTTTGTGCGCCACCTCCGCTTCATTGGCATTTGCCGCGGTCCGGGCAAGAATTTCGCCGAGCAGGTACGATTCGGTGAAGCGCTTGGAGCCGATGTTGAGCGTGGTTTCGGCAAAAGCTGCGGGTGCAAGCAATAGCAGTGAAAGGAATAATGCCTTGGTCTTCATCAAGCCGTTTCTGTTATCAACGAGCGTTGCGCGCGGATGAATTCCCTTACATACGGCTCGGCGGGGCGATGCAGCAAATCATAGAGGACGCCACGCTGCACCACCCTTCCTTCGCGCAGGAGCACGATGTCGGAGGCCAAATAAGCCGCTTCGTTCATGTCGTGAGTGACAAAAATCACCGTCTTTCCGAGTTGCGCGAATATGCTTTTGAGTTCGGTTTGGAGCTCGGAGCGGATGATCGGATCAAGCGCGCCCAGCGGCTCATCCAGCAGCAGCGCTTCTGGGTCGAGCATCAGTGCGCGCATCAACCCCACACGCTGCCGCTGACCGCCGGAGAGATCGCGCGGATGGCGCGCCAGCGCGGCGGGCTGCAGCCTGACCAGATCCGCCAAATGATTCACCCGCTCGTCTATCCAGGATGGGGTGCGCCGCAGGAAGCGCGCCAGCAAAGTCACATTGGCGCGCGCCGTCAAATGAGGAAATAAGCCTCCGTCCTGAATCACGTAGCCGATGGCATGGCGCACGCGCTCTACGTTGTCGGCAGTCAAAGGCTCGGTATTGAAAACAACCCGGCCGCTGTCGGGCCGAATCAGTCCCAGCATGAGCCGCAGCAGCGTGGATTTGCCGCAGCCGCTTTCGCCAATCAGTGCAGTTGTGCCGGCATGAAACGCCAGGCTGGTCGGGGCAAGGGCAATTTGCCGGCCATAACTTTTACAAATATTTTCGACAGCGATCATCCGTTGCCCTTTGCTGCAAATCTTGAGCTAGCCTAGCATCTGTCTGTCTGCCGCGCTACCGCGCAAGACTGCGCAATTGCAGGTAGAATTGCCTCAGTTAAAACTTCAATATTTTAAGGAGAATCGCGCATGGACTCGCAATTCCTGAGCTTGAAACCCAAAACTGAATTTACCCGCCGCGAATTTGTTGTGACCATGCTCGCCAGCGGCTTTGCGCTGGCCGTGCAGCCGGTTTCCGCGCAGACCCTGCACACCGACGACAGGGGATTGACCGCGGGCGAAGTCAAAATTCCGGTAAATGCCGGGGAGATTCCCGCGTATCATGCGATGCCCGCCGGCGGTGGACCGTTCGCGGTGATTCTGGTGGTGCAGGAAATCTTCGGGGTGCACGAGTATATCAAGGATGTGTGCCGGCGCTTCGCTAAGCTGGGTTATTTCGCGGTCGCACCCGAACTCTATTCGCGGCAAGGCGATGTATCGAAACTCTCCGATATCCAGCAGATTCTGAGCGACGTCGTTTCCAAAGTACCGGATGCGCAAGTCATGTCCGACCTCGATGCCAGCGTCGCCTGGGCGGAGAAATCGGGCAAAGGCAATGTCGCGAAACTCGGCATCACCGGATTCTGCTGGGGCGGGCGCATCGTCTGGCTCTATGCGGCGCACAGCAATAAACTCAAAGCCGGCGTAGCCTGGTATGGGTCACTGGCAGGACAATCCAACAAGATTAAGCCCAAGAACCCCATTGATCTTGCCGCGCTGCTCAAGGCGCCGGTGCTAGGACTTTACGGCGGCGCCGATCAAGGCATACCGCTGGAAATCATAGAGAACATGCGCAAGGCGCTGAAAGCGGCGGGCAGCAAATCGGAAATCGTGGTCTATCCGGACACATCTCACGGCTTTCACGCCGACTACCGGCCAAGCTATCGCAAGGCGCAGGCCGAGGACGGCTGGAAAAAATTGCAGGATTGGTTCAAAACTCACGGTGTAGCCTGAGAGTTGCATATGCCCTGTGAACTATGCGAATCTGCCGGAGGCGAGCCGCTGTGGCGCGACGCCCTCTGCCGCGTGGTGCTGGTGAACGATGCCGAGCATCCCGGTTTCTGCCGCGTCATCTGGAATGCGCATGTCAAGGAAATGACCGACCTGGGTGAAACCGAACGCCAGCATGTGCTGCGGGTGGCGCTGGCGGTGGAGACGGAATTGCGCAAGTTGCTCTCACCTGACAAAATCAACCTGGCGAGCCTGGGCAACATGACGCCGCACCTGCACTGGCACGTGATTCCGCGGTTTCACGATGACTCGCATTACCCCAATCCGGTATGGGGTCGGAAATTGCGCGCCGGCCCGCGCGCCCTGCACAGCGGCTTCAAGGACGCTATGCAAGCGGCGCTAATCCGGGCGCTTGGCTCGAGTATTAACTAATACGCAATTAACGGGGCACCCGATGCTGCCGATGTCGCTTCCCGATACCCACACGTCCGCTCCCTGCGACTGGAAGGATGCGGCTTCGTGCAAGCGCTGGCTGGACCAGTTGCCGCTTACCAATTTTGGCCAGGCGCAGCAGGCCCTAACCGCTGAGCTCATACGCTTTCTGCATTTGAAAATTGCGCCTCTCGAACGTCTCAACACCCTCGAGCAGCTGCGCGAGACCGCAGCGATGGTACAAGCCGAATGCGCCAAGAAATACGCAGCCAAACCGTTGCCGATGGCGACCACGGAGGTCGCGCAGTGGAAACAATCCGTGGAGCTATGGCAAAACCTGCGGGCGGCGTATCAGCGCTGCTTGCTGGATGCCCTGGGCGGCGGCGGCGAGGCGGCGCAACATGCCGCGCTGATTTGCCAGCGCTGCCTGCGTTATACCGCGCTGACCCTTTTCGAATACTACCTCACCAACCAGGAAGTGGACCCTGAATTGTGGCGCCACTTGCATGGACTTTACGCTTTCGCCGAAAAACATAATTTAACCGATGAAGCGGTGCGCGACAGCCTCATCGAAGAAGCCAAAACCACATCTTGCACGATAGCGTACGCGCAGGCGCTGCTGATTGGGCGAAGCAACCCTTATTCGCTCACCCCCAAACAACTTGAACTCGCGAGCCGCTGGATCGACAAATGGGGCGAAAAAATCCAGGTCAGGACGACACCTGGCGAAGGCGAAAGCGTGCTGACGGTGGACCCGGAGAGCAACAGCGGCGCCAGGCAAGCGGGCGAAATCCCCGATACCTCTTCAACACGCTACTTGGTGACCGACGACCTGGGCAAAAACCTTGGGATAAGAATCATGCTGCTTGGCGAGGGAAAATCGCCTGCGGAACTGGGTTTGGGCGGCGACTGCCTGCAACCGGGCTGCGAGGCGCTCCTGAAACTCCTTTATCAGCAATGGCGCAAGCCCGGCATCACCGGTCGCGCCGAGCCGCGCCATCAAGCCGACCAGCAAGTGCAGCTATGCTTCGGCATTCCGGCGATTCACTATTTCGTCAGCGGCAAGCCGTTCAAGCAGCCCGGTGCGCCCCAGCTTTCCCGCCAGGAGGAAGAAGAATTAAGGACGTTCGGCCACATCAGCAAGCACCGCGAGGCGATGCAGCTTTCGCAACTGGGCTTCGCGCTGGATTCCTGGAAAATCATCAGCGACTCCTCAATAGGCCTCGGGATGATGCGCGATGCCAACGGCGGCGGCTCGCGCGTGAGCCTCAAGCAACTCATCGGCGCCCGCCCGGCGGAGAGCAAGTACTTCATGCTTTGCGTCGTGGAGCGGATTACCCTGCAGCAAAACGGCGAATTGCACATTGGCACGCGCACGCTTCCGGGTCTCCCCGAGCCGGTCGCCGCGCGCCCCAGCGGGACGGGCAGAGGAACGGCCTATGTGCAGGCGTTGTTGCTGCCGGACGTGGCGGTACTCAAGACCGAACCGTCACTGGTGCTCCCCAACGGCTGGTTTCAGACGGACCGGATTATCGACGTGTTCACCAGCGAATCACAGCGGATCAAGCTTACCAAGCTTATGGAAAAGGGGGCTGACTATGAGCGGGTGGATTTCGGCGTTCCGTAACGCTAAAAACACTCGCCGGCAGCAGTTTTTGTTTTTCCCCAACTCGGTTATAACTCGGTTATCATGATTCCCTGAACGTAACGGCGGTTCCTTTGCGGGAAAATCATGGCTGGGCTCGACAGAAACACCCCCACCCCGACCGAAATCAAGCTGCACCAAAAGTCGCGTGTAATGGAAATAGCGTTTTCCGACGGCAAGACTTTCATGCTGCCGTACGAATTCTTGCGTGTATATTCTCCTTCGGCCGAAGTGCGCGGCCACGGGCCGGGGCAGGAAGTATTGCAAGTCGGTAAGAAAAATGTCGAGATTACCGGAATCGAGCCGGTAGGCAGCTATGCAGTGCAACCCTGTTTTTCGGATCGCCATGATACCGGCATTTACTCGTGGGATTACTTGTACCTAATGGGGGTGAACCAGGAAAGCATGTGGCAGGAATACTTGAAACGCATGCAAACCGCGGGAGCAAGCCGCGAACCGGTTGCCGGAGCGTTTGAGTCCCGCCCCAAATCCAAATAGGAACCGCCCAGGAAAGCAATGCAAACCGAGATTATCTGCCATCACAGAACGCACAGATAATTTCATTATTTACCTCCGTGTTCGTCCGGCTAATTCTTTTTAAGTTTGGTTATGAGTAAACCTACCGATTTCGGTTTTCAGAAAGTCGCCGAAGACGAAAAATCCACGCGAGTCGCGGGCGTCTTCCATTCGGTCGCCCGCCGCTACGACCTGATGAATGATCTCATGTCGTTGGGCGCGCACCGGTTATGGAAGCGCTTTGCCGTTGAATTAAGCGCAATCAAAGCCGGTGACCGGGTTCTGGATATCGCCGGCGGCACTGCCGACTTAAGCACACTGTTCGCAAAACGTACCGGTGAAAGCGGCGAGGTATGGCTCACCGACATCAACAACAGCATGCTCTGCATCGGCCGCGACCGGCTGCTGGATAAAGGCCTGGCTCTGCCCGTTGCCCAGTGCGATGCGGAAAAACTGCCCTTTCCCAATGACTATTACGATTGCGTGAGCATCGCCTTCGGCCTGCGGAACATGACGCACAAGGAAGCGGCACTCAAGGAAATGCTGCGTGTTTTAAGAGCGGGCGGCCGCTTGCTGGTACTGGAATTTTCCAAAATCTGGAAGCCCCTGCAACCGCTCTACGATGTTTATTCATTTAAAGTGCTGCCCGCTCTGGGCAAGTTCGTGGCTAACGATACCGATAGCTACAAATATCTTGCCGAATCCATTCGCATGCACCCCTCGCAGGAAGAATTGAAGCAAATGATGGAAAGCGCCGGTTTCGAACGCGTCGAGTATTTCAATCTCAGCGCAGGTGTCGTCGCGCTGCACCGTGGCTACAAGTTTTAAACCACAGTGGACACTGCTACGATTAATCCCCCCGGATTGCAATCACGCCCCACCGGCATATTCAAAGTTATTCTTATTAACCCCTATGAGCTGGGGCGGCAACCCTTCGCGCTGGCCGAACCCGCGGCATGGCTGAAACGCGAGGGAATTGAAGTTGCCTGCCTTGATCTTTCCTTGCAAAAACTCGACGCGTCGGCGCTGGCGGAAACTTCGCTGGTCGCCATTTATGTCGGTATGCACACCGCCACGCGCATCGCAGTGGAAGCCCTGCCGCGTATTAAACAGCTTGCTCCCAAGACGCACCTTTGCGTCTACGGTTTGTACGCGCCCATGAATGAAGCACTCCTGAGAAGCCTTGGGGTACAAACCGTGCTTGGCGGTGAATTCGAGCCGGGACTGCTTAGCCTGGCGCAACGGCTCAAAAACAAGCAGATCTCTGCTACACAGATCGAGCCGGTGGTTAATCTGAACAAAATCGATTTTGTAGTGCCTGAGCGTTCGATTCTTCCGGATCTTCAGCACTACACCCGGCTGGAACTGCCAGACGCAAGCAAAAAAGTGGTTGGCTTTGCCGAAGCCAGCCGCGGCTGCAAACATCTATGCCGCCATTGTCCGGTGGTGCCGGTGTACCAGGGCAAGTTCCGCATTGTGCCGGTGGAGGTGGTGCTGGCGGATATCCGCCAGCAGGTGGCGATGGGCGCGCAACACATTTCCTTCGGCGACCCTGATTTCTTCAACGGCCCGACCCATTCTCTGAAAATTGTACGCGCGTTGCACGAGGAATTTCCCGATATCACTTACGACGCCACTATCAAAGTGCAGCACCTCATCGAACATGCGGACCTCTTGCCGGAATTGAAAAAAACCGGCTGCCTGTTCATTACCTCAGCTGTGGAATCAGTGGAGGATCGCGTTCTTGAATACCTGGCCAAAAACCACTCGAGTGAGGATTTCAACCGCGTTGTGGCGCTGATGCGCGAAGCTGGCATCGCTTTTGCTCCGACTTTTGTCGCATTCACCCCATGGATCACGCTCGAAGGTTATATCAAACTGTTGTGGCGTATCGCCGATCTCGATCTCGTGGAAAGCGTGCCGCCGGTGCAACTTTCCCTTCGCCTGCTGATTCCCGAAGGTTCATACCTGTTGCAATTGCCGGGTTTTCGCGATCTCATCGAGGATTTCAACCCGGGTCTTTTGGGCTATCCGTGGCGGCACCGCGACCCGCGGGTGGATCGCCTGCAAAGCCAGGTGCAATCGCTGGTTGAACAGTCGAAGAAGCTCCCGCGCCACGAAGCGTTCGAACACGTCTGGCAAATGGCGCATGGCGCGCTGGGCATTCCCGTTCCTGCTTTGCCCAAGTCCAAAAATCAACAACCGATTCCCCGATTATCCGAGCCCTGGTATTGCTGTGCCGAGCCAACCCATCAGCAGTTGCAGAGTTTTTAGGGACGAACCAGGCGTCCTTAGCGCCTTGGCAGCTTGGAATTAATAAATGAAGCAGATACTCCTCCTTCTTCCCACCACCTCTTACCGCAACAACGATTTCCTCGCCGCGGCCGAAGCGCTCAACGCCGAAATCATCAGCGCAGCCGATTACTGCCATCAACTCGCGCCGCAATGGGGATTAACGCCCATCATGTCAGTGCATTTCGATATGCCCGAACAGGCAGCGGAAACCATCCTGCAAGCGCTTGCGCGCAAGCCCGAAGCGGTGCTGGCGGTGGATGATCACGGCCTCGCGCTTGCGGCATTGCTCAATGAGCGCCTTGGGCTTACAGGAAACAAGCCGCAGGCGGTGCGAAAGCTGCGCGACAAACTGGCATTCCGCAAGCTGCTCAACGCACATGGATTCAACTGCCCTGAATTTCATCATCTGCCGGATAACACCGATCCTGCCGCCCTAATTCCGCGTTTCCCGGTAGTCGTCAAAGCAAGAAGACTCTCGGCGAGCCGCGGCGTAATCCGTGCCGATAATCCACAGGAATACCTGCAGGCCATAGCCCGGGTGCGCGCAATCCAGAACAAGGCCGACCGCGACGCCGCAGCGCTTGGCCTGGTTATCGAAAGCTTCATTCCAGGAATGGAATACGCTCTTGAAGGCATACTGGAAGATGGCCAACTCAAAACCCTCGCGCTCTTCGACAAGCCTGATCCGCTTGATGGGCCCTATTTCGAGGAAACGCTTTATGTCACGCCCTCGCGGCTGCCGCAAAAAACCCAGGATGAAATTCAACAAACTGTACAGCGCACCTGCCAGCTCGCAGGACTCACTACCGGCCCGGTGCATGCGGAAATGCGCTTGAACAGCGCAGGCATTTGGATTCTGGAAATGGCAGCGCGCTCAATTGGCGGCTTATGCGGGCACGTGCTGCGGTATGCGCTGGGAATGAGCCTCGAGGAACTGATTCTGCGCCAAGCGCTGGGCGAACCCCTGCCAGCGCTTGGCCCAGGAAAAACCGCAGCGGTGATGATGATCCCGATCCCGATGCGCGGAATTTATCAGGGCGTTCGAAACCTCGATCTTGCGAGACACATGCCAGGCATCACTGATATTCGGATCACCATTGAGCCGGGGCAAGACATCGTTCCGGCGCCTGAAGGCGCAAGCTATCTCGGCTTTATTTTTGCCATCGCCGCGAACCCGCAAGAGGTTGAATCTGTCATAAGATCAGCGCACCGATGTTTGCAATTTGATATTCAGCCCGAATTCAAAGTGGTAGAATCTTCAACATGAAACAGACCGCCTTAAAAAAATTTGTCCTGCTGCTCGTTCTTGCCCTGGTAAGCCCGGGGCTTGCCAGCTTTGACGCTCATGCAGCCAAGCGCCTCGGTAGCGGGAGCAGCCTCAGCAAGCAGCGCGAGGCGGTAACCCGGCCCGCGCCCGTTCCGCCGCCGGCCCTCGTCCCCTCACCCGCTCCAGCGGGCAGCACCTGGCCGGGGCTGTTCGCAGGATTGGCGGCAGGCGGACTGCTTGCGGCTTTGTTTACCGGCGGTGCCTTCAATGGAATCCGCTTTGCTGACATAGCGATGCTCGCGCTGCTGTTCGGCGCGGTTTTTTTCATCTTTCGTATGTTACGCAAGAAACCGGTAAATGAACCGATGCAGTACGCTGCGCTGGGAGCGGAAACCATGCCCTCGCTGCCGGCAAGGATGTTCGGCGGCATGGCACGACCCGCGCCCTATGCGGTCGGTTTTGAAATCGAGCCATTCCTGAAGAACGCCAAGGCGAGTTTCATCCGCCTGCAGGCCGCCAACGATTCCGCGAACCTGGACGTGATCCGCGACTACACCACGCCGGAAATGTTAGCCGCGCTTAAAAAACAAATCGAAGCGCGCGGCGGCGAGCCGTGCAAAACCGACATCGTCACGCTCGATGCCGAAGTACTGGAAGTGGCGATCGAAGACGATCTGGCCGTTGCCAGCGTTCGTTTCAGCGGCCTGTTGCGGGAAAAAGATTTTGGCGGCCCGGCGCAGCCGTTCTATGAAATCTGGAACGTGCAAAAGCGGCTTAACGAACCCGAGTCGGTGTGGCTGCTCGCCGCAATCCAGCAGGCACACCGAATCGTTCATGCTTGATGCGGCGATCGCTGTACCTTTGAATCATCTGCTGCGCGGCGAGTCCTGGGCGCGTCAACGGCTCAAAACCCATGCCGGAAAAACCGCGCGGTTTTTGGTGCCGCCGTTTTCACTCGTGCTCACCGTCGCGGAAAATGGAGAAGCAAAACCAGCCGGGGATGCGACAACCGCGGAGGTCCAGTTCACCGTGAGCCCGGCACTCCTCGCCAGGCTTTTCGCCCGCGATGAAGCCGCTTACCAGGAAGTGCGGATCGAAGGCGACACCAACTTTGCCGGCGCCATCGCTTATGTCGCCAAAAACCTGCGCTGGGACGCGGCGGAGGATTTGAGCCGCATCGTCGGCGACATTGCGGCGCGGCGCATCGTCAATACCGTGCAAAGTTTCAACAATTGGGGAAAGCAGAGCCTCGACAGCCTGGCCCTCTCCCTTGCCGAATACTGGACCGAAGAACAACCGCTCATCGCAAAAACCATCGACGTGAAAAAATTCGTCGGGAGGGTGGACGCCCTGCGCGATGATGTCGAGCGGCTGGAAAAGCGCCTGAAGAAGCTCGCCGGCTAACAACTAGCCGGCCTCACATGCCACGGTTACAATCCGCGCATGCGCCTGTTTCGCCTCCTTAAAATCATCAGCATTAGCGTGCGCTTCGGGCTCGACGAGTTTTTCCTCGGCCACGAGCGGGTGCGTCTGCTTCGCGTGCTGCTCAAGCTCCTGCTGTTCTGGCGCAGGCTGGAGAAGCCCCGCGCGGTTCGCCTACGCCTGGCGCTCGAGGTGCTGGGGCCGATCTTCGTCAAATTCGGCCAGGTGCTTTCCACGCGGCGCGATTTGCTGCCCGCCGACATCGCCGACGAGCTCGCCAAGCTGCAGGATCAAGTTCCGCCTTTCCCATCCGCTGAAGCCGTCGTCCTGCTCGAGCGGGTGTACCGCCGGCCGCTCAACGAGGTGTTCAGGCATTTCGAGCGCGAACCGGTGGCGAGCGCTTCGGTTGCGCAAGTGCACTTGGCGGTGCTGCACGACGGCACCGATGTCGCGGTGAAAGTGCTGCGGCCGGGAATCGCCGTGGTGATTGCCAAGGATCTCGCGCTGCTCGACATCGGCGCGGGATTGATTGAAACCCTGTGGCAGGACGGCAAGCGCCTTAAGCCGCACGAAGTGGTGAGGGAATTTGAAAAGCACCTGCACGATGAACTGGATTTGATGCGCGAGGCGGCAAACGCCAGCCAGTTGCGCCGCAATTTTGAAAATTCTCCACTGTTGATCGTGCCCGAAGTGCACTGGGATTACTGCGCAAACGAAGTCATGGTGATGCAGCGCATGCACGGCACGCCGATCAGCCAGGTGCAGCGGCTGCGAGATCTTGGCGTGGATATCCCGAAGCTCGCGCGCGCCGGCGTGGAGATTTTCTTTACGCAGGTGTTCCGCGACGGCTTCTTCCACGCCGACATGCACCCGGGCAATATCCAGGTCAATCCGCAAGGGCAATACATCGCGCTCGATTTCGGCATCATGGGCACTTTGAACGATGTCGATAAGAATTATCTCGCGCAGAATTTCCTCGCGTTTTTCCGCCGCGACTACAAGCGGGTGGCGGAAGTGCACATCGAATCCGGCTGGATTCCCAGGGACACGCGGGTGGATGAATTCGAAACCGCCATCCGTGCGGTGTGCGAGCCGATTTTTGACAGGCCGTTAAAAGAAATTTCCTTCGGGAAACTCCTGCTCAGGCTCTTCCAGACTTCGCGCCGCTTCAATGTCGAGATTCAGCCGCAGCTGGTGCTGCTGCAGAAAACGCTGCTCAATATCGAAGGGCTGGGGCGTGACCTCGATCCCGATCTCGATTTGTGGAAAACCGCCAAGCCTTTCCTCGAGCACTGGATGAGCGAGCAAGTGGGCTGGCGGGGACTCGTCCGCCGGGTTCGCGAAGAAGCGCCGCACTGGGGCGCGCTGCTGCCACAGTTGCCTCGTCTCATTCACCGCGCGCTGACGGACGACCGTGCGCAAGCCCTGCAACAGCAGCTGCAACTACTGCGCATCGAGCACCAGCGGCAGAACCGTTGGCTCGCGGCAATTGCCGTCCTGCTCGCCGCGATTCTCGTTTGGCTTGTTTTTATCCTCTAAACTATTTCCAAGACCTTCCGCGTGTCTGTCGTCATTTGACGACAGTTGTGCTTTCTTCATTGCAATGCATTTTCGAAACGATTACCATCGGCACCACCAAAGTAAAAATAAATTTTTCGACGAGACAAACAATTATGAATGGGACTAAACACAAGTCGCTTTTGGCAGCGGTTTCCCTTGCCACGGCCTTCATAGCGGGCGGGGCGCGTGCAGAGGACGGCCATTTCGGCATATCGTTCGGTGCAGACTACACTTCGGGCACATACGGCGGCGCGACCCGGACCGATATTTTGTATGTGCCCTTCACCGGCAAATTCGAAACGAATCTGTATTCGCTCAAGCTTACCGTTCCTTACATTCGGATATCGGGCGCCGGCAACGTGGTCGGCGGCATCAGTCCCATCGTCGTTGAAAACGAAGGCGGTGGCAGGCGTGGCCGCGGCAACGGCGGTTTCGAGGATAACCGGGTCGGGAGCGCGACCAACTCGGGTCTGGGCGACATCATCGCGGCGGCATCCTACAACCTGCTCGATTTAGGGTCGCAAGGCGTACTGGTCGATGTGACCGGCAAAATCAAGTTCGGCACCGCCGACGAGCGAAAAGGCCTTGGCACCGGGGAAAACGATTATTCGATACAAGGTGACGTCACTAAGTCGTTCGATGCTTTTTCTCTATTCGGCTCGGCCGGGTACAGGTTCTTGGGCGACCCTCCCGGCATCAACCTGCGCAATGTGTTCTTCGGTTCAGTGGGCGGAAGTTACAAATTTTTACAGTTGACGAGCGGTGGACTGGTCTATGACTTCGCCCAGGCGAGCTCCGCCGGCACCGGCGAGGTGCGCGAGATTACGGCGTTCGTAAGCTATAAAGTGACGCCGGTCTCCAAATTCCAGGTTTATGTCTTGGGAGGTTTTTCTAGCGGCAGCCCTGATTATGGCGGCGGGCTGTCGTATTCCTATAAATTCTAGCCGCGTTATATGTATTGCAAGTCCCTTTTATGTTGAAGGAGAAATCCATGTTTAAGACTAGCAAAATCGCAGCGGCAATTTGCGCGGCGTTCCTCGTGGCTGGCCTCCCCGCGGCGCATGCCGCAGACGGCACCAGCGTCACGTCCGGCTCGCCCGCGGTGGTCACCGACAGGCTGACCAAGGAATTCACCGAGTTTGCCGGCTCCGATGCGAACGCCGAAGCCCTGGTCACCGGCTTGCGCAACGGCACCGAGGTTACGCTCGACGGTACGACGTTCACGCCACCCACCGGTAAGATGGGCTTTGGCAACGTGAACATCGCGTTGTCGCTGGCAAGAGCGGAATTCACCAAACTAAACATTATAACCCTTCGCCTGAGCAAATTAAGACCGCTTTGTTAGGCGGGAAACTCACCACAGGTACAAGCACGGTGCCGGGTATTCTGACCTTGAGAAGCCAGGGCAACGGCTGGGGCAAGGTGGCCAACTTACTTGGATTCAAGCTGGGTGACGTAGTGCGAAGCGAAAAGGCCGAAAAAGCGCACGATATCGACGCGCGCAAGGAGCGCGGAGAAAGAGCGGAACGCCGCGACAGAGACGACCGCGACCGCATCGAGAACGCGGAACGGCCTGAGAAAGCGGAGCGTCCGGAAAAGGGCGCGCGGCCTGAGCGGATTGGACGTTAACCTTCTCCAAGAAGCGCCCCCGTGACCCGCGGGTGCGCTTTCTTTTTTCCGGAGGGATACCAATCATCCAGGCTAGGATGAAAAAAATGCCCAACTCCGCGCGCGGGAAAGCTTGATTTGCGTCTGCGGCTTTGCGTATTCAGGCGGTGAAAATCATTTTCGAGCCGGCAATCAGCAGCACCAGCGCCAGCAATTTTCGAATGACGGGGTTGGCGAAGCGCCGGCTGCCGAGTTCGGCCCCCATCCATCCCCCCGATAAGGCGGCAAGCGCCCACCAAGGCAGGCCCGGCGGCAGCGCGGGATGCATCGAAAGCAGGCCCAGCAAGCCTGCGATCGAATTCACCAGAATAAACGCGGCGGCAATTCCAGAGGTTTGCTTTACCGTGGCCCACAAACTGAATATCAGCACCGGGCTGAGAAAAATTCCCCCGCCCACTCCGGTCAAACCCGAAATAAATCCGATGATGGCGCCGCAAACCAGCCCCATGCTCAGCGGCAGCGATTTCGGCTGCTCAGCGTCGGGGTGCGCTGCGGTGGCAAAAATGCGGTACCCGGCATAGAGCAAAACCAGCCCGATAAGCACCTTATATATGGGATCGGGCAATGCCGTCCGGCCGCCGATGAAGGCAAGCGGCACCGAAGTCAGCGCAAACGGCCAGAATACACGCCACGAAAAGAATCCCGCCCGGTGATACTTGAAAGTCGTAATCACCGCGACCAGAATGTTGAGCGTCAGCGCGGCGGGCCGCATCACGGAAGGCGCTACGCTGAACAAGGCCATCGCCGCGATGTAAGCCGAAGCGCCGGCGTGGCCCACCGACGAATACAACAGCGCGGCAAGAAAAATCAGGATCGCGAGCGCGATAATGCTTTCAACAGTCATGAGAGTTTGCGCACGGTTCACGCCGCAAAAAACACGGGGCCGGGCAGGCTAATATTGTTCCCACGTTTTATACACGCTCCGGTTGCCGTCAGCAAGCCGCGGCATCATGGCCCCGCTTTTTGCTAGAATAGGCCACTTTTCTTTTGGGACTGTGCATGGCGCTTCTGGAAATTCGCAACGTGACGCGGCGCTTCGGCGAATTGACCGCAGTCAACAACGTCAGCATCAATATCGAGGCAGGAGAATTCTTTACCCTGCTTGGCCCTTCGGGTTGCGGCAAAACCACGCTGCTCAGAATGATCGCCGGATTCGATTTGCCCGATGGCGGCCAGATTCTGCTCGACGGCAAGGACCTCGCGGGCACGCCGCCGGAGAAGCGTCCGATTCATACCGTGTTCCAGAGTTACGCGCTGTTTCCGCACATGACGGTAACGGGTAATGTCGCGTTTCCGCTGAAAATGGCGGGCAAGCCTCCGGAGGAAATTCAAGCCAAAGTCAAAGAGGTGCTGGATTTGGTTCATCTCTCGGATAAAGGCGAAAGTTTCCCGCATGAACTTTCCGGGGGTCAGAAGCAGCGCGTCGCACTCGCCCGCGGTCTGGTGAACCGCCCGCGCCTGCTTATGCTCGATGAGCCGCTGGGCGCGCTCGATGCCAAGCTGCGCGAGGAAATGCAAATCGAGCTTATCAGCCTGCAACGCGATGTCGGCATCACCTTCGTGTTCGTCACCCACTCGCAGGCCGAGGCGCTGGCGCTCTCGCACCGCATCGCGGTGATGAATGCGGGCGTAGTCGAGCAGATGGACGAGCCCTCGAAAATCTACAGTTTCCCGGTCAACCGCTTCGTCGCCGACTTTATCGGCAACATCAACATGCTCGATGCCGAAGTGGTGGAAACGACCTCCGAGCATTTGCGCCTGCGCATTCCCGGCATGGGCGAAGTGCGGGCGCCGGCCAAAACCGGCGCCTCGCCCGGCCAGAAAGGAGTGCTGGCGCTGCGCCCGGAGCAGGTGCGCATCGCCGCCAAAATCGAGGATGTGGCGAATGACAACCACTTTCCCGGCAAGGTGCGCGACTTTCTTTACATCGGCGACATCACCACCTACATCGTTGACCTCAACAATGGCGCCCGCGTCGAGGCGCTGCTGCCCAACTCGGCACCGGGACGCGCCAAATTCTTCGAAATCGGCGATACCGTCGAAGTAGCGTGGCGACGCGACGCGGGAATCTTTCTGAATGCTTAATTTGTTGAACCCCGCCCGCGTCACCAAGTGGCTCATCAGCGGACCGCCGTTTCTTTATCTTTTCCTCTTTTTCCTGCTGCCCAGCCTCATCATGGTGGTGGCGTCGTTCCGCTATCCCGGCGATTACGGCGGGCTGGCACCGATTTTCGGCGCCGAACCCGGAAAGGAAGCGGGCCTCACGCTGGAGACTTATCAATTCTTCTTCAGCGACTTTATCTACACCCAGATTTTCATCAAGTCCTTCGGCGTGGCGCTCGCCACTACGCTGATATGCCTGTTGATGGCCTATCCGCTGGCGCTCTTGATTGCGCGCAGCCCGAAGCGGCACCGCGACTTCATGGTGCTGCTGGTGATTCTGCCCTTCGCCAGCAATTTTCTGATTCGGGTTTACGCCTGGATGATTATCCTCGGGCCGCAATCGGCATTCAGCCTGGTGATTAATCATTTCCTGGGACTTTTCGGCATCGAGCCGGTGCTTTTGCTGTTCTCTTCGTTCGCGGTGCTGGTCGGCATGGTCTATGTGCACCTGCCGTTCATGGTGCTGCCGCTTTACACCAATCTGGAAAAGCATGACCCGGTATTGCTGGATGCCGCGCAAGACCTGGGCGCCAACGCGTGGGATAGATTTTGGAAGGTCACTTGGCCGTTGTCGCTCCCAGGCGTGTATTCCGGCGCGGCGCTGGTGTTCATTCCCGTGCTCGGCATGTTCGCCATTCCCGACATCCTCGGCGGCACCGGCGATATTCTCATCGGCAACCTGATTAAAGACCAATTCCTCGGCACGCGCGACTGGCCTTTCGGCAGCACGCTTTCCATCATGCTCACCATCGCCGTGCTTTCGCTCGTGAGCATCACCGCATGGATCAGCCGCAGAGGTGTAAGAAATGCATAGAAGCGCCATGCTCTGGATCATCGCGGCGCTGGTTTACGCCTTCCTCTACGTTCCGCTCGTCATCGTCGTGGTGTATTCGTTCAACGACTCAAGGCTCAACGCCGAATGGGTGGGCTTCACGCTTGATTGGTACAGCGTTTTGTTCAACGACGAGCAGATGATAGGCGCAGCAATCAATTCGCTCACCATCGCCGTCGTTTCCAGCCTCGCGGCCACCGCGCTTGGCACCATGGCGGGCATCGCCATTCACCGCCACAAGCTGAAGTTTCTGCCGTTCATGGTCATGACGCCGATCGCCATGCCGGAAATCCTGCTCGGCGTTTCGCTGCTGCTGTTTTTCATCCAGGTGCTGAACCTCACGCTGGGCATGCTTTCCATCATCATCGCCCACATCACGTTCTGCATCGGCTTTGTCGCCATCGTGGTGCGGGCGCGGCTCGCCGGCATGGACGAGAGCATTTTCGAGGCGGCGCGCGATCTCGGCGCGACGCCGTGGCAGAGCTTCAGGCTGGTCACCTTTCCCCTCATCATGCCCGGCGTGATTGCTGGCGCGTTGATGTCGTTTACCCTCTCGATTGACGATTTTGTGATTACCTTTTTCACCGTGGGCGTCGGCGTGACCACGCTGCCGCTGCAGATTTATTCGATGATCAAGATTGCGGTCACTCCCGAGGTTAACGCCGTCTCCACTCTGCTCATGTTGTTGACACTCACTACCATCATCATTGCCTCGAAATTCGCGCCCGACGCGCTGCGCGGTGCCGCCAGATGAAGCGCTGGCTGTTTGTTTTAGTGTTTCTCTGCTGCCGCGGTGCTTTTGCTGAAGACGCGCTGCATCTCTATAACTGGAACAATTACATCTCCGAAGGCACGGTCGGGCGTTTCGAGAAATTCTGCAAATGCAGGCTGGTACAGGACTATTACGGCGACAACGAGGAAATGCTGGCGAAGCTCGCCGCTGGCGCGACCGGCTACGACCTCATCGTGCCCACCCAAAACGCGGTGGATTCGCTCATCAAGCAGAATGCGCTGCGCCCGCTCGACAAGTCGCTTTTGCCCAATCTAAAAAATCTCAAGCCCGAATTCCTGAATCGCGATTTCGATCCGGGCAATAAATACTCGGCGCCTTATGCCTATTCCACCACGGTCATTGGCTACAACGAGCAGAAGATGCAGGAGCTTAAGCTGCCCACCGACACCTGGGCGGTGATTTTCGAGCCGAAGTATCTGCAGAAAGTAAAAGGCCGCGTCACCGTGCTTGATTCGCAGCGCGAGCTGATGGCGGCGGCGATGAAATACCTGGGCTATTCAATCAATGACACCGACGAGGAAAAATGGAAACAGGCGCGCGACCTCATAATCCGCGCCAAGCCGTACTGGGCGGCGTTCAACGCGCAGAGCTACATCAAGGAACTGACAGTGGGCAACATCTGGCTCGCGCACGGCTATTCCAACGATTTTTTTCAGGCGGCGCTGGATGCGAAGAAAGCCGCGCGGAAGTTCAGTATCGGCTGGCGGATTCCCAAGGAAGGCGCGGTGGTTGGCCTGGACAGCATGGTCCTGCACAAATCCGGGCCGCGGCCCGATCTCGCGCACAAGTTCATCAATTTCATGCTCGAGGGCGAAAATTCCGCCGAGCTCACCAATCTGATCGGTGCGGGCAATCCCAACGCCGCGGCGCTCCCCTACATCAAGCCGGAAATCGCGCAGAATCCCGCCATTTTCCCCGATGCGGAAACCACTAAACATCTGGAGTTCATGAAAGACTTCGACCGCAAGCAGCGCCGTGTCATGTCGCGCATGTGGACCGAGATCAAGCTGAAATAAGCTCGCCTAGCGGCGGAAAATCCAGAGCAACAGGGTGAGTGCCGCCGAAATAATCAGACCGCTGGTAATTGGTAAGTAAAAGACAAAACCCCTTCTCTCGACGCCCGGCGAGCCGAGATTGACAATAAACTTCTCAACGTCGTTCATCTCAACACCCCTGGCCGTTTGGCTGCCCCGATAATTTAATCATACGCCAACACCGGCGCCAGCCACTTTTCCGCTTCCGTCAAACTCATTCCTTTGCGGCGCGCATAGTCCTCGGCCTGGTCCTTGCCGATTTTGCCGACGGCGAAATAGCCTGATTCGGGATGCGAGAAATAAAATCCGCTCACTGCAGCGGCGGGTAGCATGGCGAAACTTTCGGTAAGCATGATGCCGACCTCCGGCGCTTTCAACAAATCAAACAACGCCGGCTTTTCAGTGTGATCCGGGCAAGCCGGGTAGCCGGGCGCGGGGCGAATGCCGCGGTATTTCTCGGCAATCAGCGCTTCGCTGTCGAGATTCTCATCCGGCGCATAACCCCAGAATTCGCGCCGCACCCGCAGATGCATGTGCTCGGCAAACGCTTCGGCCAGGCGGTCGGCGAGCGCTTTCAGCATGATGGCGTTGTAGTCGTCGTGCTTTTCCTCAAACGCCTTGACCCGCGTGTCAATGCCGATGCCCGTGGTCACGGCGAACACGCCGATATAGTCCTTGACGCCCGTCTCTTTCGGCGCGATGAAATCGGCGAGACATTGATTGGGATTGCCTTGCGGCTTCACGTTCTGCTGGCGCAGGTTGTGAAACGTCATCGCCACTTTGGCACGCGATTCATTGGTGTAAATATCGACGTCATCACCCGCCGAGTTTGCTGGAAACAATCCGATTGCCGCGTTCGCGGTCAGCCATTTTTCCTCGACGATTTGCTTGAGCATCGCCTGCGCGTCCTGGAACAGATTGCGCGCGGCTTCGCCCACCACTTTGTCCTGCAAAATCGCCGGATAACGGCCCGAAAGCTCCCAGGTCTGGAAAAACGGTGTCCAGTCTATGCAGGGGACGATTTCCTTAAGCGGATACTCACGGAACTCTTTTCGGCCGGTGAAGCGCGGTTTCGGCGGCACGCAGCTTTTCCAGTCGATTTTGAAGCGGTTGTTTCTCGCTTCAGCCAGCCTCAAAAGCGGCTGGCCTTTCTTGTCCTTGTGTTGCTGCCGCACTTTTTCGTATTCGATCTTAATATTCTTCAGGTAGCCCTCGCGCAATTCATCCGAGAGCAGATTGCTGCACACGCCCACGCTGCGCGACGCATCCGGCACCCAGATGGTCACGCCGTTGTAGCCCGGCTCGATTTTCACCGCGGTATGGACGCGCGAAGTGGTCGCGCCGCCGATTAAAAGCGGAATGGTGAACCCGCCGCGCTGCATTTCCTTCGCCACATGCGCCATTTCCTCGAGCGAGGGCGTAATCAGGCCGGAGAGCCCGATGATGTCGGCGCGCTCCTCGCGTGCGGTCTGCAGGATTTTCTCGCAGGGCGCCATCACCCCGAGGTTGACCACTTCGTAGTTGTTGCACTGGAGCACGACGGCGACGATGTTCTTGCCGATGTCGTGCACATCGCCCTTGACGGTGGCGATGACAATCTTGCCCCTGGGTTTTTGCACTTCGCCGGATTTGCGCTTCTCTTCCTCGATGTAAGGCACGAGATGCGCCACCGCCCGTTTCATGACGCGCGCGGATTTGACCACCTGCGGCAGGAACATCTTGCCGGAGCCGAATAAATCGCCGACCACGTTCATGCCGTCCATCAGCGGCCCCTCGATGACTTGAATCGGCCGCTCGTTTTTTTGACGCGCTTCCTCGGTGTCCTCGATAATAAAAGCGTCAATGCCTTTCACCAGCGCGTGGCTGAGCCGCTCTTCCACCGTGGCCTTACGCCAGGACAGGTCCTCAACCAGAACTTTGCCCTGTCCTTTCACCGTTTCGGCGAATTCGACCAGCCGCTCGCCGGAATCCGGTCGGCGGTTCAGCACCACGTCTTCCGCGCGCGCGCGCAACTCCGCGGGAATTTCCTCATACACGCCGAGTTGTCCGGCGTTGACGATACCCATGGTCATGCCGGCTTGAATCGCGTGATACAGGAATACGGTGTGAATCGCTTCGCGCACCGCGTCGTTGCCGCGGAACGAGAACGAAACGTTGGACACCCCGCCGCTTACCTTGGCGTGCGGCAGGGCGCGCTTGATCGCCCGGGTCGCCTCGATGTAATCCACGCCATAGTTGTTGTGCTCTTCAATCCCGGTGGCGATGGCGAAAATGTTAGGATCGAAGATGATGTCCTCGGGCGGGAAGCCCGCTTCCTTCAGCAGCAAATGATACGAGCGCGCGCAGATTTCGATTTTGCGGGCGAGCGTGTCGGCCTGGCCTTTCTCGTCGAAAGCCATCACCACCACCGCCGCGCCGTAACGGCGCGCAAGCCGGGCGTGTTTCAGGAACTCCGCTTCGCCTTCTTTCATGCTGATGGAATTCACCACGCACCTGCCCTGCACACATTTCAGGCCGGCCTCGATCACCTCCCACTTCGAGGAATCAATCATCACCGGCACGCGCGAAATGTCGGGCTCGGAAGCAATCAGGTTCAGGAATTTCACCATCGCCTGCCTGGAATCGAGCATCGCCTCGTCCATGTTGATGTCCACCATTTGCGCGCCGTTTTCCACCTGGCTGCGCGCAACGGAAATCGCTTCCGCGTAGTCGCCGTTGAGAACGAGGCGGGCAAAGGCTTTCGAGCCGGTGACGTTGGTGCGCTCGCCGATGTTGACGAAGAGCGACTGATCGCCGATGTTGAGCGGCTCAAGGCCGGAAAGGCGCAGTTTCTTCTCACTCTTCGGCACGCTGCGCGGCGGCAAGTCCTTGACCGCGTCGTGTATCGCCTTGATGTGCGCGGGCGTGGTGCCGCAGCAGCCGCCGACGATGTTGATAAAGCCGCTTTGCGCAAATTCCTTCAGGAATCCGGCGGTGTCTTGCGGCCCTTCGGGAAAGCCGGTGGGCGAAAGCGGGTCGGGCAGCCCGGCGTTGGGGTAGGCGCAAACATGAGTATCGGCAATCTTCGACAGCTCCTCAATATACGGGCGCATCAGTTTCGCGCCAAGCGCGCAGTTAAGGCCTATCGAAATTGGCTGGACGTGGCGCACCGAGTTCCAGAACGCTTCAGTAGTCTGGCCGGTGAGTGTGCGCCCCGAGGCGTCGGTAATGGTGCCGGAAATCATCACCGGCACGCGCCGCTTGTACTCCTCGAAATACTGCTCGACGGCGAAAATCGCCGCCTTGGCGTTGAGCGTGTCGAAAATGGTTTCAATCAAAAGGATATCCACGCCGCCGTCGAACAAACCGCGCACGGCTTCGGAGTAAGCCGCAACCAACGCGTCAAACGTGATGTTGCGGAAACCCGGGTCATTCACATCCGGCGAGATCGAGGCGGTCTTGTTGGTGGGGCCGAGAGCGCCCGCGACAAAGCGCGGCTGGTCCGGCGTTTTGGCGGTGAACTCCTCCGCCACTTTGCGCGCGAGCTTGGCCGCGCTTAAATTGAGTTCGTAGACCAGATGCTCGAGATGGTAATCCGCCTGTGACGGCGCGTTGGAATTGAAGGTGTTGGTCTCGATGATGTCCGCGCCCGCTTCCAGGTACGCCGAATGTATGTCGCGGATAACCTGCGGCCGGGTGAGCGTCAAGAGATCGTTGTTGCCCTTCAAGTCATGCGCAAAATCGGCAAAGCGGCTCCCCCGATAATCCGTTTCCGCGAGCTTGTGGCCCTGGATCATCGTACCCATCGCGCCATCCAGAATCAGGATACGCTGTTTAAGCAGTCCCTCGAGCAAGGAAGCGTGCATGCTTCAAATTCGCCTTGATAAAAATAAAAAACCCGTTCTGCTTAACGCGGACGGGTTCCAGTCTCGCTTTAGCAGTATTTGTTGGAACCTGTGCCAGGTTCCCGCGCCCGCAAGCTGAAATCAAATCGGCGCAGTTCGGGCGACAAATTACCTGCTAGACCCGGGCTTGTCAACTTTTAAGTCAGTGTTACGCCGAGCAGCCTGCCGATAAAATAGGTCGCGCCTCCGGCCGCGGCGCCTATGGTCAGCATGCGCAAACCGCCGAGCCAGGCATGCCTACCGGTGAACAGGCTCAGTGTGGCGCCGACGGTAAACAGCGCGACTGCGCTCAGCGCGATGGAAGTGAGCAGGCTGGATGCCCCGGCGTGGAACAGATACGGCAAAACAGGAATGGCACTGCCGAAAGCAAATGAAAAAAAGGAAAATAGGGCCGCGCCCCAGGGCGAACCCAACTCCTCCGGATTCAGGCCCAGTTCTTCGCGCGCTAATGCATCCAACGCCTTGTCGGGGTCGGTGAAAATACCTTTGGCGAGGTGCTCTGCTTCCTCTTTCTTCAGGCCGCGCGCTTCGTAAATCAGCGCAAGTTCCGCGGCTTCTTCTTCAGGATACAGGTCGAGTTCTTCGCGCTCCAGACCAATTTGGTATTCATACATCTCGCGCTGCGAGCGCACCGAAACATATTCGCCCGCCGCCATGGAAAACGCGCCGGCGACCAAGCCCGCCACGCCGGAAAGCAGCACCACGCCGGCATCCGATGTGGCGCCCGCCACGCCCATGATGAGGCTGGCGTTCGACACCAGCCCGTCGTTCACGCCGAACACCGCAGCGCGCAGGTTGCCGCCGCTGCCCATGTTGCGATGGCGGCGGCCGACCTCTTCGACGCTCACCGGCATGGCGTGGCCATATTGCGCCTTGATGTAAAGCGACATGCCGCGCACTTTCATCGCCGCCAGCGCCGGACGCATGCGGCGCGGTCCCAAAATCCCGACGAGGAGTCCAACGACCCGCGTACGCAGATCGGGGGCATACTGTTCCGGCACGCTGGCGCCGTTATCGTGGATTTTTTTTGCCCAGAGTCCCGCCTGCTTTTCAGCCGCGTTCGCCAGCCCGAGAAACAGCGCCTGGCGTGGCGTGCCGCTTTCGGCCTGCGCCACCAGACGGTAAAGATAGGCCGAGCGCTTTTCCTCGCGCCAGTTTTCTACCACGTCCGCCGCGTCTTCTTTCATCGAATTAATTGCGCCTGGGAGTCAGGCTCACCTTGAGTTCGCCGACTGGCGCGTTCGGCAGCGGATAATGGTCTTCAATCGTCCCCCCTCGTGCGTATTTGTAGACTTTCAGAATTGTCGCTTTATCAAGCAGCGCGGCGGTAGTATAGATGACCACGAACCTTTCTTCTGCGGAGCGGGGATTGACGGGTATTCGCGTTTCCAGCTTGGCTTTGCTCAGGCTGTCACCGGTGTCGATCGCCGCATCCAGGCTATTATCCAGCCTGCGGGTCACACCGTAGCCTGCATCGAGGAACATCACCGCCGGGCTGAAAACAAACGACGCTCCGGAACGGGTTGTGTCCTCGATGAAATAACTTTGGACGATGATCGCATAGGGTTTGTCCGTGACCGGTAGGCGAAACGCCTTGAAATAGCTTTTGCCGGTATCAAACTGAAAAGCGGGGCTTTCGCGATTAATCGTGATGCTTTCAGTCTCACTGAAATTGAGCGGCTCGAAATAGAATTGCGCATAGCTCGCGCAACACTCTGCCGCCGTTGCGAGCTCCCGCTTGGCGGCGTCCAACGGCCGCACTGTCGCGCAGTATGTTGCAAACAGGCCGAGCAGCACGGCTGCGCTCAAAGTTTTCAGTATCACTTTTCGCATGAAGCGCAACTTTGAAACATATTCGGCTCTCAGTCAAATCGGCTATCCGGCCCGATCGAAGAACCTCCGGTACTGCACAGCTTCGGCGATATGCGAAGATGAGATAGTGTGCGTCTCGGCGAGATCGGCGATGCTGCGCGCGACTTTGAGAATGCGGTGATAGGCGCGTGCGGAGAGGTTCAGGCGGCCGATGGCTTGCTTCAGCAACTGCAGTCCTTGCACATCCGGGACGCAAATTTCATCGACTTCGCGGGTCGTCAATTGCGCGTTCGGCTTGCCATGGCGCGCGAGCTGGCGCCGGTATGCGGCTTCCACGCGCTCGCGCATTGCGCCCGAGGATTCTCCGCTTGCCTGCCGCGTCAGCTCCGCTTCCGGCACCGCCGGCACTTCGATTTGGATATCGATGCGGTCCAGAAGCGGTCCGGAGATGCGGCCGCGGTAACGCCAGATTTGATCAGGCGTGCATTTGCATCTTCCGCCGAAATGGCCGAGATAGCCGCAGGGACAGGGATTCATCGCCGCCAGCAACTGGAACTGCGCCGGAAAATCCGCCTGGTGCGCGGCGCGTGAGATGGTGATGCGCCCTGATTCCAGCGGTTCGCGCAAAACTTCCAGAACCTTGCGGTCGAACTCGGGCAGCTCATCGAGAAACAACACACCGTGCAGCGCGAGTGAAATTTCGCCGGGACGCGGATTGCCGCCGCCGCCCACCAGCGCCACCGCTGATGCCGTATGATGCGGCGCGCGGTAGGGCCGCTTTCTCCAGTTTTCGGTCTTGAAGCCGCCGGAAGCAAGCGACTGCATCGCCGCCGATTCCAGCGCCTGCTCCTCAGTCATTTCCGGAAGGATGCCGGGAAAGCGCGAGGCCAGCATGCTTTTGCCGGTGCCCGGCGGGCCGACCATCAACATGCTGTGGCCGCCAGCTGCGGCTATTTCCAGCGCGCGCTTGGCGTGGCCCTGGCCTTTGACTTCCTGCATGTCTTCATAAGACGGAGCGGCGGCGTGAGGTTTTTCCGTGCAGCGGTCAAGCGGTTCGGCTCCGTTCAAATGCGCGCAGACCTGCATGAGCGTAGCCGCGGGAAAGATTTCCGCTTCCGAAACCAGAGCCGCTTCGGTGGCGTTTTCGACCGGAAGAATAAACGCGCGGCCGGAGCGCGCGGCGGAATAAGTCATCGCCAACGCGCCGCGGATCGGGCGCAGCTCGCCGGTCAGCGCCAGTTCTCCGGCGATTTCGTATTCGGCGAGCCGTTCAGCGGGAATTTGTCTCGAAGCGGCGAGTATGCCCAATGCAATCGGCAAATCATAACGCCCGCTTTCTTTCGGCAGATCGGCGGGCGCGAGGTTGACGGTGATGCGCCGCGCCGGAAATTCAAAACGGCAATTCAAAAGCGCCGCGCGCACCCGGTCTTTGCTTTCTTTCACTTCCACCTCGGGCAGGCCAACGATGGTAAAGCTTGGCAAACCGGAGCCAAGATGCACTTCCACGGTAACCAGCGGCGCTTCCATGCCGGCCAGCGCACGGCTGTAGAGGACGGCGAGGGGCATGAAGTCAGTTCCGAATTCCGAGTTTACCTGTTCACTCGTTCACTTGTTCACTCGTTTACTTTTCTCAAGCTCGGCGATTCGGGCTTCGAGCACAGCGAGTTTTTCGCGGGCGCGTTTCAAGACCTCCTGCTGCACGTCGAATTCCTCGCGGGTAATCAGATCGAGGCGCGCAAACAGCGAAGCGAGCAGCGCACGCAGATTTTTTTCAATATCCTTGGCCGGGCTTTGCGCCAGCGCATCGCTCACCCGCTTGCTCATCTCGTCGAGAATTTTTTGGTTAAGCATGTTTTCTCCTTGGCCTTTGCAAGCAGTGTAGCAAATTTGCGGCTCGCACCGTATCTGTGCGTGGCCTAACGATTCGGCATTGAATTGGTGCACGGAATTTTGAGCGATCCCCGGTCTTCGTTTCAACGACTTGATTCACAAACCAATTTAATCTGGCACAAGCCGTGCTAGAGCATGTCTGCAATTTTACGTTCCCAATCAAGAAAGGAAACAACCATGAGAAAACTCACTCACGCTCTGGTCGCAGCGGGTTTGTTGAGTATGCCGGCTTTGGTATTGGCCGAGGATGCTCCGGCGAAACCGAAAATACCCATCCCCGCGCTCGACGATGTGCTGGATGCCTGGGGGTTGTCGCTTAACGGCTACCTCGACGTTTCTTACTCGCATCTCACCAGCAACGGATTTTTCGTCGGTGGTTTTGCGAACCGGGTGTTTGATGCAAGGCGCGATTCGTTCAGCGTGCATCAAGCTGCATTCACACTCGCCAAGCAGCCAAAAGAAGGATTTGGTGCTTTGGTTAACCTGATCGCGGGTGAGGATGCCGACATCATTCATGCTCTTGGAACAGCCGGCACCACCAACTTCGATGTCACGCAAGCCTTTGTGCAATACGCTAAGGGGCCGTATACGCTGATTGGTGGCAAATATGTGACGCTGGCTGGCGCGGAAGTGATTAACCCCACGCAGGACACGAATTTCTCGCGCTCAATTCTGTTCGGTTATGCAATCCCGTTCACCCACACCGGCGTGCGCGGCACCTACGCGGTCAACGACAAGGTAAGCCTGATCCTTGGTGTGAACAATGGCTGGGACCAACTGAGGGACGCGAACAGCGCGAAAACCATTGAGGCGGGTTTTTCCTACGCGCCGCTCAAAAACCTTACCGTGACCACGCAAGGCTATTTTGGCAAAGAACAGGTCTTCCCGGCTCCGGGGGGCGGCGTTGGTACACCTGGGGGCGCCGCAGGCAACCGCGGACTGGTGGATGCGCTCGTGACCTATAACGCCACCGACAAGTTGACCTTGATTCTGAACCCTGACTTGGCCATGCAACAGAACGCCTCCACGGCTGATGTCACAGGCAACAACACGGCAAGATGGTGGGGGATTGCGGCCTATGCCGTTTATCAGTTCACCGACCAATGGCGCGGCACGCTGCGGGCCGAGTATTTCGATGACAAGGACGGCTACCGCACCGGCGTGGTACAGAAGTGGAAGGAAGTGACCTATACCATGGCCTATCTGCCGACCAAGAACATCGAACTGCGTGGCGAAGTGCGTTATGACCGTTCGAACGGCAACCCGCCCAGTGGCCCGTTCGAGGATCCCGGCTTCGCAGCGACTAGAGGCACAGGCAAGGGCCAATCGTCGGTCGCCCTCGAAGCGCTGTTCAAGTTTTAAGCTGCTCACTCACTTTAAGGAGTCAACATGAAATTAGTCACAGCCATCATCAAGCCGTTCAAGCTTGACGAGGTGCGTGAAACCCTGTCCAACATGGGCGTGCAGGGGATCACCGTCACCGAAGTCAAGGGCTTCGGGCGGCAAAAGGGGCACACCGAGCTGTATCGGGGTGCGGAATACGTGGTGGATTTTCTGCCCAAGGTGAAAGTCGAGGCCGCGATTAAAAGCGAGATGCTCGAACGGGTCATCGAGGCGATAGAAAAAGCCGCCAACACCGGAAAGATCGGCGACGGCAAGATTTTCGTCTTCGATTTGGAGCAAGTTATCCGCATCCGCACCGGCGAGACCGGCGCGGAGGCGCTATAAGGAGAGCACCATGAAACGTTTATTTACCGCTCTGGCCCTGTTTGCCGCGATGAGTTTCAGCGGCATGTCGCTCGCTGAAGAGCAAAAAGCACCTGCTGCTCCGGCTGCCGCGCCTGCTGCAGCTGCTCCGGCTGCCGCTCCGGCGGCGCCCACCGCTCCGGTGGTGGTCGACGTCGCCAAGATCAACTCTGGCGACACGGCGTGGATGCTGGCTTCGACCGCGCTGGTGCTGATGATGACCATTCCCGGCCTGGCACTTTTCTACGGCGGCATGGTAAGAAAGAAAAACGTGCTGGCCACCGTGATGCAGAGTTTTGCCGTGACCTGTCTGGTGACAGTGGTGTGGATGATCGTAGCCTACAGCTTGGCCTTTACGCCAGGCAGTACCCCTTACTTTGGCAGTTTTGACCGCCTGTTCCTGCACGGCATGATATTCCAGAATGGCTCGAAGATCGCGGTCTCGCACTTGGGGCTCACCGTTCCCGAATCGGTGTACATGTGCTTCCAAATGACATTCGCCATCATCACGCCGGCGCTGATTTGCGGTTCGTTCGCCGACCGCATGAAATTCTCGGCAATGCTGTGGTTCATGGGCATTTGGCAGGTGGTGGTGTATGCGACCATCGCGCACTGGGTGTGGGAGCCCTCGGGCTGGCTCGCCGCGCTGGGCGTGCTCGACTTCGCAGGCGGCACGGTGGTGCATATCAATTCCGGTATCGCGGGCCTCGCCGCGGCGCTGGTGTTGGGCAAACGCGTGGGTTACGGCAAGGAAGCGATGCCGCCGCATAACCTGGTGCTCACCGTCATCGGCGCATCTTTGCTGTGGGTGGGTTGGTTCGGCTTCAACGCCGGCTCCGCGGTCGCCGCGGATGGCCGCGCCGGCATGGCGATGGCGGTGACCCAAATCGCCACCGCCGCGGCGGCGCTCGCCTGGATGTTCGCCGAGTGGATCGTCAAAGGCAAACCCTCCGTTCTCGGCATCGCTTCGGGTGCGGTAGCAGGTTTGGTGGCGATTACCCCGGCGTCAGGCTTCGTCGCCCCGATCGGCTCTCTGTGGATCGGCGTCGCCGCTGGCGTATTCTGCTTCTGGGCCACGAGCTGGCTCAAGAACAAGCTCGGCTACGATGACTCGCTCGATGCCTTCGGGGTGCACTGCATAGGCGGCTTTACCGGCGCGCTCCTCACCGGCGTGTTCGCAGTGAAGGACATCGGCGGCACCGCCGGCGTGCTGGAAGGAAATCCCGGGCAGTTGCTCATTCAGTTCATCGGCGCTTCCTCGACTCTCATCTTCAGCTTCGTCATGAGCCTCATCATCTTCAAGGTGCTCGATATGGTGATGGGCATAAGGGTCACCGAAGAGCAGGAACGCGAAGGGCTGGATATCGCCCTGCACGGCGAGCAAGTGATGTAAACGTCATAACAAGAAGTTCTCCTGACGGGGGCGCACCAGCGCCCCCTTTTTTCGCCCGCCGCTCCTGACGCGGCCTTGCGCTTTCCGTTACAATAGCCTTTCCCTTTTCGAGGCTGCATTTCCCATGGCCGTTCCCCATTTAACCGCTGCACTTCCCGGGCAGGCGCCCGAACTGGAAATAAAACTGGTGGAGAAGGTTTCCGCCATCGAGCATTGGCTGCGCGGCCAATGGCAGGAGCATAGCGTGCCGTTTTACGCCTCGGTGGACTTGCGCAACAGCGGTTTCAAGCTCGCGCCGGTGGACACCAATCTCTTTCCCGGCGGCTTCAACAACCTCAATCCCGATTTCATGCCGCTGTGCGTGCAGGCGGCGATGACGGCAGTGGAAAAAATCTGCCCCGACGCCAAGGGCGCGTTGATTATTCCCGAAAACCACACGCGCAACACCTTTTATCTGCAAAACGTGGCCATGCTCGCCTCCATCCTGCGCCAGGCGGGAATGAATGTGCGCGTCGGCAGCTTGCTTCCCGAAATCACCGCGCCCACCGACATGAAACTGTCCGACGGCGGCAGCCTTACGCTGGAGCCGCTGGTGCGCAAGAACAACCGTCTGGGCCTTGCCGACTTCGACCCCTGCGTGGTGGTGCTCAATAACGACTTGTCGGCGGGCGTTCCGGATATCCTGAAAAATCTTGAGCAGGCCCTGTTGCCACCGCTGCACGCCGGCTGGGTGACGCGGCGCAAATCCAACCATTTCGCCTATTACAACAAGGTCGTTGAGGAATTTTCCAAGCTCGTCAATATAGATCCCTGGCTGATTAATCCCTATTTCGCGACCTGCGGCGAAATCAATTTCCAGGAACGGCGCGGGGAAGAATGTCTGGCGTCGTGGGTGGACCAGATTCTGCGGGATGTCCGCAAGAAATATCAAGAATACGGCGTCAAGGAAGAACCCTTCGTCATCGTCAAGGCCGATGCCGGCACCTACGGCATGGGCATCATGACGGTGAAGGACGCCTCGGAAGTACGAGATCTCAACCGCAAGCAGCGCAACAAGATGGCGGTGGTGAAGGAAGGCCTAGCGGTCACTGAAGTCATGGTGCAGGAAGGCGTGTACACCTTTGAAAGCGTCAACGAAGCGGTGGCCGAGCCGGTGGTGTACCTGATTGACCATTTCGTGGTGGGCGGCTTCTACCGCGTGCACACCGGTCGCGGCGTGGACGAGAATCTCAATTCGCCCGGCATGCAATTCGTGCCGCTGGCGTTTGAAAGCCCCTGCGTGCTCCCCGATCCGACCAAGCCGGGCTGCGTGCCTAACCGCTTTTATGTTTACGGCGTGATTGCGCGCCTCGCCCTAGTTGCCGCCGCCGTTGAGCTTGAGCAAGGTGAAAAGGTTTTCGAAAAAGCAACCGCCTAGCGCCGCCCCATGAAATTCGCTTTTATCCTCGACCCGCTCGATTCAATCAAGACCTATAAAGACTCCAGTTTTGCCATGATGCGCGAAGCCGCGGCGCGCGGCCACCTGCTCTATGTCATGGAGCAGCAGGACATAGTGTTGCAATTGGGCAGAGTGTTGGGCCATGCGCGCAAACTCACGCTCACCGACGACGAAGACGACTGGTATCGGGTCAGCGAGATTGAAGTCATGCCGCTTGAGCGCTTTGATGCCGTGCTGATGCGCAAGGACCCGCCGTTTGACATGGAGTATATCTACAGCACGTATCTCCTCGAACTCGCGGAGGTGCAGGGCGCAAAAGTGTTCAACAGGCCGCGGGCGCTGCGCGATTACAACGAAAAACTCGCCATCGCCAAATTCAACGCATTTACCGTGCCGAGCTTGGTGACGCGCCGGGCCGAACTGATTTTGAAATTCCTGGCACAGCATCAAGACGTGATTCTCAAGCCGCTCGACGGAATGGCGGGGCGATCGGTATTCCGCGTGCGCGAACAGGATGTGAATCTCAACGCTACCATCGAAACGCTGACGCAGCATGGAACACGGACCATCATGTCGCAACGCTACATCCCGGAAATCGTCAAAGGCGACAAGCGCATCCTGCTGATTGACGGCAAAGTGGTGCCGTACGCGCTGGCGCGGATCCCGAAGCCGGGCGAGACCCGCGCCAATCTCGCCGCCGGCGGGGAAGGCAGGGCGCAGCCGCTCTCCAGGCGCGACCGGGAAATCGCCGAAGCGCTCGGTCCGGAGCTGCGCAAAGAAGGCTTGGTTCTGGTCGGCCTCGACGTGATTGGCGATTACCTCACCGAAATCAATGTCACCAGCCCCACCTGCATGCGCGAAATCGCCGATCAGACCGGCTTTAATGTCGCCGGCATGATGATTGACGCCCTGGAAAAAACCGTGAGAGGTGAGGCGTAAGGCGTGAGGGGTGAGACCACCTCCCGCCCTCATCCTCCCCCCATGCATGGGAAGGGCATTGTTACCAAAGCTCGAAGCCATAGAATCTCCCTCTCCCGCAGAGAGAGAGTTGGGATGAGGATGAGGTTACCCCTCGCTTCTCACTTCTCACTTCTCGCTCTTTTCCGCAGATTTATTATTCCCGCTTCACTCCTTCTTGGGCTTGCCGGCTGCGGCAAGGAACCGCTCTACCAGGAACAATCCTTCGTTTTTGGAACTTTGGTTGAAGTCAGCATTTACGGCGAGGATGAAGCGCGGGCGAAGCAATTAGCAAAGCAGGTGCTTGCCGGTTTTGACCGGCTGCATCACCTGCTGCACGCCTGGAAGCCGGGCGAACTCACGCGCATCAACGCCGTTCTCGCTAAAAGCCCGCAGCGAACGGCGATTACGCCGGAGATGGCCGCCATTATCCGCCATGCGACCGAAGTGGCCGAGCAATCGGGTGAACTCTTCAATCCGGCAATCGGCAAACTCGTTGGCCTGTGGGGTTTTCACAGCGACGAGTTTCTTCCCGCCAATCCCGATCCCGAGGAAATTGCGCGCATCGTGTCGGCCAAACCGAAGATGAGCGATGTAGTGGTTGAAGGCGAAGAGATTTACGGCAAAAACCCTAAAGTACAGCTGGATTTCGGCGGTTACGCCAAGGGCTATGCGCTCGACGCCGCCCTATCTGCGCGCGCAAGGGGTGAAAAACGCGCTCATCAACATCGGCGGCAACATCATGGCGCTGGGCAAGCACGGGGATCGCGCTTGGCGGGTCGGCATCCAGCATCCGCGCCAGCCGTCGGCGATAGCCACACTGGAACTTAAGGACGGTGAAGCGATAGGCACCTCGGGCGATTATCAGCGCTACTTTACGCGCGACGGCATGCGTTATTGCCACATCATCGACCCGCGCACGGGCTTCCCGGTCCAGGGCGTGCAGGCGGTAACCGTGGTGATTTCTCCGGGAGTGCATGCCGGAGCGTTGTCAGACGCCGCTTCCAAGCCGCCTTTCATCGAGGGCGTAGCCGGCTGGCGCGGAGCCGCCAAAAAGCTCGGCGTGGAGCTTGCCATGCTGATCGATGAACGCGGCGAGGTTTATGTCACCTGGGCACTTAAGCAGCGCCTCGAATTTCAGGAAAAAAGCCTGTTAATCCACGAGATTCCGTAGGGCTTGCTGCTTTGTCAACGGCGCTGGAGTAAAATTAGGGAACCTCTGATTAAGTCCAACGCGGTTGCGACGGTGTTGCAATCCGGGTGCAGGGCGAGGCGTGAGGAGCACCGTTTGGTGGAGGCCAAACCAGCGACGAACAACAAAGCCATGCGCACGGATTGCCCCGTCCCTGCGGGTTGCGGCAAGATGCGGCGTCTGCGTCGTTACGCTCCTCGGTGTCGTAGTCCTGGCTACGACCTTCGTCGCGCGCCTTGCATCCGTCCGCATTTTGCCAGCAACGCAATCCGCGGAGGACTTAATCAGAGGTTCCTTAACCGATTTTGATTTCGAGGAAACCGAAATGGTAGGCATACTGATAGTTGCGCATGGCACGCTGGGCGAAAGCCTGATTCACTGCGCCAGCCATGTGCTGGGCAGCCGCCCGCTGAACGTGATGCAGATCGGGGTGACGGTGCACGACGACCCTCAGGCGATTCTGCCTCAGGCGCTGAAACTCACGAAACAGCTCGATCAGGGTAAGGGCGTGCTGGTGTTGAGCGATATCTACGGCGCGACGCCGTGCAATATCGCGGCCAAACTGCTGATTCCGGGAAAAGTGGAAGGGGTGGCGGGCGTCAATCTGCCGATGCTGATTCGCGCGCTCACCTATCGCAACGAGCCGCTGAAAACCGTGGTGGAAAAGGCGCTTTCCGGCGGCTGCGAAGGTGTTTTGCACATGAACGTCGATGTCTGCAATGCGGCAACGGGAAGCTGAAATTGTCAACAAGCTGGGCCTGCATGCGCGCGCGGCGGCGAAAATCACCCAGCTTGCGGGAAAATTCAAGAGTGAAATCTGGCTGTCGCGCAACGGCCGCCGGATCAACGCCAAAAGCATCATGGGCGTGATGATGCTGGCGGCGAACCAGGGGGCTTCGATTGCCATCGAGACCGAGGGCGAGGACGAAAACGAAGCGATGCAGGCATTGCTGGACTTGATCGGGAATTGCTTTGGGGAAGGCGAATAAAGCGGCGAGGAGCCAAGATCAGTGTTGAGTGTTCAGTGTTGAGGGTAGCTTACTCTCAACCCTCAACTCTCAACTCTACTCACTCCTCACGGGGTTTTGCGATGAGTTTTACCATGCATGGCATAGGCGTATCCGAAGGCATCGCTATCGGCCAGGCGCATCTGGTATCGCATGCGACGCTGGAGGTCGCGCATTACAACGTGCCCGAGCGTGAAGTCGCCGGGGAAATTGCGCGCTTTCACGCCGCCATCAAGGAAGTGCAGGGCGAGTTGGAAACGCTGCACGAGAACATGGCGGCCAACGTTCCCGCTGAGCTCGCCGCATTCCTCGACCTGCATTCGATGATTCTTGCCGACCCCATCATCTCCAGGGAAACGCCGAAACGCATCGAAGAAAGCCGCTGCAACGCCGAGTGGGCGCTCAAGCAGCAAATGGACGAGCTGCTTGAGCAGTTCGACCGGATCGAAGACAACTACCTGCGCGAAAGAAAAGCCGATGTGGTCCAGGTCGGCGAGCGCGTGCTGAAGTCGCTGCTGGGGCATCCCGGCCATGCCCCGCCGCCACAGGACCGCGAGCAGAACAGCATCCTCATCGCGCACGATTTGAGTCCCGCCGAAGTCATCCAGTTCAAGCAGCACCATTTCGGCGCGTTCATCACCGACATCGGCGGGCCGATGTCGCACACCGCGATTGTCGCGCGCAGCCTCAACATTCCCTCCATCGTCGCGCTGCACCAGGCGCGGCAGCTGGTGCGCGAAGACGACACGGTGGTTGTCGACGGCACGCAGGGCGTGGTCATCGTCAATCCCGACAAGCGGATTCTCGCCGAATACAAGCTGCGCCAGACGCAGAGGGAACTCGAGCGGCAGAAGCTCAAGAAACTCAAGCTTACCCGCGCCACCACAATCGACGGCACGCCGGTGGAGCTGCACGCCAACATCGAACTGCCGGAGGACATTGACGAGGTCAAGGAAAACGGCGCGACCGGCATCGGCCTGTTCCGCAGCGAGTTCCTGTTTCTGAATCGCAACGACCTGCCGAGCGAGGACGAGCAGTACCAAGCCTACCGCAAAGTGGCGATGAAAATGCGCGGATTGCCGGTCACCATCCGCACCCTCGACCTCGGCGCGGACAAGAGCATCAACGGCGCCGATCGCAGCCTCACCAATCCGGCGCTGGGATTACGCGCCATTCGTTTCTGCCTCGCCGAGCCGCAGATGTTCCACACGCAATTGCGCGCTATTTTGCGCGCCTCCGGCTTCGGCAACGTCCGCATCCTGATTCCGATGCTCTCCAACATCGCCGAACTCAACCAGACTCTGCAGGCGATTGAGCAGGCCAAGGCGAGCCTCGACAAAGACCGCATTCACTATAACAAACGCATTGAAATCGGCGGCATGATAGAAATACCGGCTGCGGCTTTAGCGTTGAGTTCATTCATAAAAAAACTCGATTTCCTCTCCATCGGCACCAACGACCTGATTCAATACACGCTGGCGATAGACCGCGCCGACGATACGGTGGCCCATCTCTACGACCCGCTGCATCCCGCGGTGCTGCATTTGGTCGCGCATACCATCGCCACCGCCAACAAAAACGGCATACCCATCGCGGTGTGCGGAGAAATGGCGGGCGATGTTTCATTCACTCGTCTGTTGCTCGGCTTTGGCCTGCGCCAGTTCTCGATGCATCCGGCGTACCTGCTCCCCGTCAAGCAGCAGGTGCTCAAAACCAATCTGCCGGAAATTAGCGGCGTCACGCAAAAAATCCTCAAAACCGACGAGCCGGAAAAAGTGCGGGAGTTGCTGTCCCGCCTGAATAGCTAGAATCATCATATCGAAAAGCAAAAAGCAGCCCTCTCGCAACTCGAGGCGGATTGTCCGCTTGACAAACGCCGACCTCCAAAGTAATCTGCAATCAAGCGCCGATTTGTGCCGGCTTGCGGGCGCTTAATAAATACAGCTAAAAGACAAACCCGCATCCGACCGATTGCGGGTTTTTTATTTTTATCGCCGAGGTAATTGATGGATCCGGGCATTTCCAACCGGCTTTTTGATCCCGCCACGGCGGATCGTCCTCCCGCCGAAAATTCCGTCGGCATCGTGACGCCGCAGAAGGCGCACTTCGACACGCCGCTCGCATTCAAGTGCGGTGCGGTGCTGGACAGCTATGACCTTGTTTATGAAACTTACGGTAAGCTGAATGTGGCGAAATCCAACGCAGTGCTGGTGTGCCACGCGCTTTCCGGCACGCACCACGTCGCGGGTTACTACGCCGATGACCCGAAGAACATCGGCTGGTGGGACAATCTTATCGGCCCGGGCAAACCGCTCGATACCGGCAGGTTTTTCGTCATCGGCGTAAACAACCTCGGCGGCTGCCACGGCTCCACCGGCCCTTCCAGCATCAACCCCAAAACCGGCAGGCCCTACGGCGCGGATTTCCCGGTGGTGACGGTGGAGGATTGGGTGACGGCGCAGGCGCGGCTCGCCGACCACCTCGGTATCGACTGCTTTGCCGCGTCCATTGGCGGCAGCCTCGGCGCCATGCAGGCGCTGCAATGGACGCTTTCCCTCCCCGACCGCATGCGTCATGCGCTGGTGATTGCCGCCGCATCCAAGCTCTCGGCGCAGAACATCGCCTTCAGCGAAGTCGCGCGCCAGGCCATCATGTCCGACCCGGATTTTCACGGCGGAAACTATTACGCTCATGGCGTCATACCCAAAAGCGGGCTGCGCGTGGCGCGCATGCTCGGCCACATCACTTATCTTTCCGACGACGTAATGATGGAAAAATTCGGCCGGGCGCTCAGTTCCGGAACATACAATTTCCATTTCGATGTCGAATTTGAAATTGAATCGTATCTGCGTTATCAGGGCGACAAGTTCGCCTCGCGCTTCGACGCCAACACTTATTTGCTGATGACCAAGGCGCTCGATTACTTCGACCCGGCGCACGATTACCACGGCGATCTCACCGCGGCGCTCGCCCGCGCCAGGGCGGGATTTTTTGTCGCTTCGTTCACTTCGGACTGGCGCTTTGCCCCCACGCGCTCGCGGGAAATTGTGAAAACGCTGCTCGACAATAACCTCGATGTATGTTATGCCGAAATCAACGCGCAGCACGGACACGATGCGTTCCTGCTGGACGATCCGCACTACCACGCGCTGCTGCGCGCCTACTTCGAGAACATCAAGCTATGAGCGCGCTTGAACTCAGCGAGACCCTCCTGCACGATCCGGCGCTGAAGGAGCGGGCGGACCTTGCCGCTATCGCCGCCTGGATCAGGCCCGGCTCGAAAGTGCTGGACCTCGGCTGCGGCGACGGCGTGTTGCTTCGCTATCTCAAACAATCGCGCTCGGTGCGCGGCTACGGCGTGGAAATTGACGACGCCAACATTCTCGCCTGCGTCAGGAATGGCGTGAACGTGATTCAGAATGACCTTGAAACCGGGCTTTCCGGCTTCGAGTCAAACTCGTTTGATTATGTAATTCTGTCGCAGACGCTGCAGGCGATGCGCCACACCGAGAGCATCGTCAAGGAAATTCTGCGCGTGGGGCGCGAAGGCATCGTCACCTTCCCCAACTTCGGCTACTGGCGCGCGCGCTGGCAAGTGTCCCGCGGCCGCATGCCGGTGTCAAAAAATCTCCCCTACCAGTGGTACGACACGCCCAATGTGCATCTGTGCACCATCGACGATTTCGAGGCATTCTGCGCGAAGCATGGCGTGCGCATACTCGAACGGGTGGTGATGACCAATGACAGTATCGTCACGCTATTTCCCAATCTGCTGGGCAGCCTGGCTGTGTACCGCTTCGAACAGAAAAAATAAATCCGGGCGTTCGTGATGAGCTTATCGAATCATAAACGCCCTGTTCGCTCTGCGACGGGTTCGGGGCGAACGGCGCTAATTGCTTTTCTCAATTGCCGGAATCTCCCGGCGGAGCCGCCAAAGCAGCCATAGGCCCGGCAGCGAGGCGAAAAAAGTCGCTAGGAAGAAATTCGACCAGCCCATCAGATTCACCAGTTCCCCGGTGAGCGGGCCGAACAGGACGCGTCCTAGCGTGGCCAGCGCGGAAAGCAGCGCGTATTGCGTCGCGCTGAAGCTGTGATTGCACAGGCTCATGATGAGTGCGACAAACGCCGCCGTGCCCATGCCGCTGGCGAGATTCTCAAACCCCACTGCGAACACCAGCCAGCCATAGCTTTTCCCCGCCCAGGCGAGGAACATGAAGGAGAGGTTGGAAATCGCCTGTAGCCAGCCGAACCACATCAACGCGCGGTAAAGGCTCATCCGGGTGAGCAGCGTGCCGCCGGCAAGCGCACCCAAAAGCAGCGCCGCGAGTCCCAGCCCCTTGTTAATCACCCCCACGTCGGTCGGCGTGAAGCCCACTCCCCGAATCAAAAACGCGGTGGTGAGGGTCGCCGCCAGCGCATCGCCGAACTTGTAGAGGATGATGAGGAGCAAGAGGAGCAGCGCGTTTTTGCGCGAAAAAAAATCCTTGAGCGGCTCGAGCACCGCCGCCTGCAAGGTGCGCGGCGCGGCGGCAAGCGTTTGCGGCTCGGGAGCAAACAAGGAGGTCAGCATTCCCACGCCCATCAGGAGCGCCATTAAAAAATAAGCGGTTCTCCAGCCGATGTGGTCGGCAAGAATCAGCGCCAGCCCGCCTGAAACCAGAATCGCAACGCGATAGCCCAGCACGCCGACCGCTGCGCCCATGCCGCGCTCGGGCGGCGCCAACAAATCCGTGCGGTACGCGTCCACCACGATATCCTGGGAAGCGGAAACGAATGCGACCCAAAGCGCTAAGCAGCCCACGAGCAGCAGTGAATCGTTGGGCGAAGTGAGTCCCATGCAGGCGATGCCGGCGAACAAACCAAGCTGGGTCGCCAGCATCCAGCCGCGCCGCCGTCCCAGCCACGGCGGCACGAAGCGGTCCATCAGCGGCGACCAGAGAAATTTCACCAGATACGGTACGCCGATCCAGGAAAACCAGGCGATGGTCTGGATGTCGATATTGGAAACCGTGAGCCAGGCCTGCAGCGTGCTGCTGGTCAGCGCGAGCGGCAGTCCCGACGAAAAGCCGAACAGCAGCACCACCGCGATGCGCCGGCTGCGGAAAATTGCAAGATAGGGATTCGAATTCATTCTTGTTATTTTCACCGCGGAGGCGCAGAGAAAAAGTGCAACTTGAATCCTTCGAGTTCCCGGTGCCTCTGTGTCAAGTCATAAGGTGTAATCATAGTCTATGGTGAGCGGCGCATGGTCGGAGAATCGTCGTTCCTTATATATCGCCACCTTTTTTGCCTTGGCTGCAATGCCCGGCGTGGCGAGGTGGTAATCGATACGCCACCCGACGTTCTTGGCCCAGGCCTGGCCGCGGTTCGACCACCAGGTGTACTGCTCAGGTTCCTTGTTCAAACGCCTGAATACATCCACCCAGCCCAGCTCGCCGAACACTTGAGTAAGCCACGCCCGCTCCTCGGGCAGGAAGCCGGAATTCTTCTGGTTGCCGCGCCAGTTTTTCAAGTCGATTTCCTGGTGCGCGATATTCCAGTCGCCGCACAGAATGAATTCCCTGCCGCTTTTCACGATCTTTTGCAGGTGCGGAAAAAATCTTCCCATGAAGCTGAACTTGATTTGCTGGCGTTCCTCCGAGCTGGAGCCGGAAGGCAGATAAACCGAAACCACGCTCAGGTTTCCGAAATCACAGCGCAGGTAGCGCCCCTCAGCATCGATGTCGGCAATGCCCAGCCCCGTAATCACCTTATCCGGCTCGTGCCTGCAATAGAGCCCCACGCCGCTGTAGCCTTTTCTCTCTGCGTAGTGGAAGTATCCGCTGTAATTTCGTGTTTTAAGCATTTGCGGCGTCATGTCCGCGGCTTGCGCTTTCACTTCCTGCACGCAGACGACATCGGCGTGCGTTTTCGCCAGCCATTCGAAAAACCCCTTTTTCGCCGCCGAGCGGATGCCGTTGAGGTTAAGAGTTATAATACGCAGCACTATGAAATCTCATGAGGACGGATCAACTTGTCGGTCCTGGGACAGGAATTCATAAAATTTGCGGCCGACCACAAGGTCATCTGCTTCGGCGAATTCAAGACTAAGGCCGGCCGCCAGTCGCCGTATTTTTTCAACGCCGGTCTGTTTCACGACGGCGCGTCCCTGATTGAACTTGCGCAATTCTACGCCAAAGCTATTCTCTCCGCTGACATGCCCTTCGACATGCTGTTCGGCCCGGCTTACAAGGGCATTCCGTTGGTAGCAAGCATTGCCATCGCCCTGTCGCAAAAAGGGCGCAATGTGCCGTTCAGCTTCAACCGCAAGGAAGTCAAGGAGCACGGCGAAGGCGGCTTTATCATCGGCGCCCCGCTTAAAGGGCGGGTGCTGATCGTGGACGATGTGATCTCCGCCGGCATCTCGGTGCGTGAATCGGTGGAACTGATTCGCTTGAGCCGCGCGGAACCCTGTGGCGTGGCGATTGCGCTCGACCGCATGGAACGCGGCGGCAGCGGGCTTTCGGCAGTGCAGGAAGTGCGGAAAAACTATGGGCTGCCGGTCATCAGCATCGCCACCCTGAACGATGTATTAAGCTATCTACAAAGCCGGGAAGAATTAGTGCATAATTTGCTGGCGGTGCAGAAATACCGCGACATGTACGGTGTAAACGCAAATGCTGTCTAAGTTTCTCATCCCCAAAAACCTGGCCTGGGTTTTGCTCCTTCTCATGCCGGGCCTGCCTGCTTTTGCCGTAACTTACAAGTGGGTGGACGAGAATGGCGTCACCCATTACGGCGACAACATCCCCACCGAATACCGCGACCGCGCCAGCACCGAGATGAACAAGGGGGGCGTGATCCTCAAAAAGAATGCACCGGCGCTAACACCCGAGCAGCTCAAGGCCAAAGAGGCGGAACTGGTAAAACGCAGGCAGGAAGCGGAGGAAAAACGCAGGGACTCAATCTTGATGAGAACCTATACCAGCGTCGATGAAATTGATCTCGCGCGCGACCGCAATCTGCAACAAATCGAGCCGGCCATCGAAGACATGGAGATACGGCTGAAGGGGATGGAGGCCGAGTTGGATGCAAGCCGCAAGCAGACTAGAGCTTATGCCCTAAACGACCAACCGGTGCCCGAACAGTTGCAAGCGGACATTGACTTAGTGGAACGAAACAAGCAGAACGCGGAACTGGCCATTCTGCAAAAACGCGCGGAAGCGAAAGAAATCCGCGCGCGCTTTGAGGAAGACAAGAAGCGCTACATCGAGCTGTCTCAGAACGCGCCCGACTCGAAAAAGTAATTTCCCCGCCTTTCAGTCCGCCAGCTTGCGCTTTAATATCTCAGTGAGCTGCGCTGGATTGGCCTTGCCCTTAGTCGCCTTCATCGCCTGCCCGACAAGGAAGTTGAAGGCTTTTTCCTTGCCCGCCCGGTAATCGGCAACCTGAGCGGGATTGGCAGCAATGACATCGTCCACAATTTTCTCGACCGTGCCGGCATCGGAAATCTGTCTTAGCCCCTTCGCTTCAATGACAGCGTCTACCGTGTCTTCGCTCTGGGTGCCTGCTTCCCACAACGCTTGAAAAACTTCTCGCGCTGACTTTGCGCTCAAGGTGTTATCTATCATGCGGGCATGCAGTACGGCAAACTGGCCGGCTGTAACGCGTGATTGGTCGATCTCAAGGCCTTCTCGATTGAGCTGTGCGGCAAGCAGCCCAATAACACCTCTGGCAATCGCTCCTCCGTACATCCAACGCGCATCAGTGGGGCCAGTACCGCCTTCGCTCCACTCAGCCGGGTTCAACTCAAGTAGTCGCCTTGTTGAATCTTCAAAGTATTCCGCTGTCGCTTTCGTGGCTGTTAGCAAATTGGCTTCATCGTCTTTGATTTGATACTCGTGCACGAAACGCATCCGCATTGCGTCCTGCTGCTCTGGTATATCGCGCGCGACCTTATCGATCCATTCCGTGCTGATCTCCAGCGGCAGCAAATCAGGATCGGGGAAATAACGGTAGTCGTGCGCATCTTCCTTGGTGCGCATCGAGCGGGTCTCGTCTTTGTCGGGATCGTAGAGCCGTGTTTCCTGCTCGATCGCCCCGCCGTCTTCCAGAATTTCGATTTGCCGCCTGGCTTCAAACTCAATCGCCCGTTCCAGAAAGCGGAAGGAATTAAGATTCTTGATTTCGCAGCGCGTGCCCAGCTTGACTGAGCCGGCGGTGCGCACCGAGACATTAGCGTCGCAGCGGAAAGATCCTTCCTGCATGTTGCCGTCGCAGATATCGATCCAGCGTACCAGCGTATGCAAAGCCTTGGCGTAAGCCACCGCCTCCTCGGCCGAGCGCATGTCAGGCTCCGAGACAATTTCCAGCAGCGGCGTGCCGGCGCGGTTAAGATCAATCCCCGACATGTCCTGGAAATTTTCGTGCAGTGACTTGCCCGCGTCTTCTTCCAGATGCGCGCGCGTTAGCCGCACGGTTTTTTCGGCATCGCCCACCACAATCTGCAATTGGCCGCCCTGCACGATGGGCAGCTCGTACTGGCTGATCTGGTAACCCTTGGGCAAATCGGGATAGAAATAATTCTTGCGAGCGAATACCGAACGGCGGTTGATGGTTGCACCAATGGCAACGCCGAATTTGATAGCCTTTTCCACCGCCGCGCGGTTCAAAACCGGCAACACGCCGGGAAGCGCGATATCTACCGCGCATGCCTGGGTATTGGGCGCGGCGCCAAACGCGGTGGAGGCGCTCGAAAAAATTTTCGAGCGTGTCGAAAGCTGCACGTGCGTCTCAAGCCCGACGACGGTTTCCCAATTCATCACTGCTTCGAGCTAAGGTTGGCTGCGGAAGAATTGAAGGCAACAACTTTTTTCCAATCTATACCACCATCCGCCAAACAAAAAGCTTTAATAAATTCAGCGGTAAATCGATTCACAACCTTCGCATACTCGCCGCGAAACTCTTCATTTCGTTCCTTGGCTTTATGCCCAAGCGGCTCAAAGATATCCAGATACATTCTCTTGTTGCCAGAAATAAGCTCCCAAAAAGTCTGGCCACATAATTTTAGATAATCACCCTTATCAGGGCTAGAATCTTTGCCATAGCAACAACCGTTGATCGCCACCAAATGCTTTTGGGTGCCGTAAATTTTTCTTGCTTGTCGAAAGTACTCGCGCATCTTTTTAATTTGACTTGAATTTCCCCAATTCGGTCCGCTTTTGACCGAAACCAGGTAGCGAATTCCATCCCGATCAAATTCTATATCGATACCCTCCGCATTGGATTTGCGCCCTCTATAAGTTTCTTCACAAACATAAATCGCTAACTTCTCGAGAAATTCGCCAAATATCGTTTCCTCCTGGGAAGAAAGATGGGCATCTAGAAACTGTCTCACCAGCACTTCGGCTGTTTCAACATTCTTGGCTTTAAACAGATATGGATTCTTGCGCCGAAGAACTCGTTTAAGCTTTAATTCGGCCAGGCTTTCGAGACGCTTCCGGTGAAAGTCCGGGATGTTTTTTGCGATGAATGTCTTTAATGTCTTCCGTTCTCAGATTGGCCATAAGATTTCCGTTCTTGCAATAGCATGAACTGTTTATTCATAACATTTGCGTTTGCCATCTCGCAGTATTCTGGCAGCACGTCAATGCCCACTGAATTTCTGTGTAGCTCCTTCGCAACCTCGAGGGTTGTGCCTGAACCCATAAATGGATCAAGCACCCAGTCTTCCTCATCGGTAAAAAGTTTGATGAACCATTCAGGCAATGCTTTTGGGAAAGCAGCGCTATGATTTTTATTTCCGCATTCTGTGGCCAAATGAAGAACATTCGTTGGATAGGCTTTGTTTCTGGATAGCCAATTCGCGATGTTTTTTCCGAAACCGCTGCCGACTTGAGAGTCGTAGCGCACAACGTCATTTTTACCCAGGGTTTTCAGTCTGGTGTCAGCCCAATCTCCCATCGGCACCATCACCGCCGTCTGATTCATCTTAAATTTCTTGGCCTTAGTAAAATGCAGGCAACGCTCCCAAGCATCTCGAAAACGATTTGGCCATTTTCCCGGGTAGCAGTTTTTCTTATGCCATATATACTCTTCAGTCCATAGCCAGCCTTGCTTACGCAACGCAAGGATCAATTCCAAAACAAAGGTATGTCTTTCGCCGTTTTCGGCTTTTTCCTTGATATTGAGCACAAAAGAACCTGTGGGCTTCAGCACGCGAAAGAATTGCTCGGAACGGACCAAAAACCAATCGACATATTTCTCCGGGCTTACTCCGCCATAGGTATGCGTCCGGCGGTCCGCGTAGGGTGGGGACGTGACAATAAGGTCGAACCTGGAATCCTTATATTCACGCAGGATTTCAGCACAATCGCCTTGATGAATCTCCGCAATAAATCTCATCGCCACGTCCTCATCAAAGAGGATTTTACTCCGTTATTGGGGGTTGACGAAGATGCCAATCCGTCGCCTGCTGGTACTGGTGCGCGACGTTGAGCATTTTCGCTTCGGCAAAATAATTGCCGACGATGTGCAGTCCGACGGGCCGGCTGTTGTCGCCGAAGCCGCAAGGGATGGACATCGCCGGCAGCCCGGCGAGATTCGCCGCGATGGTGTAGATGTCGGAGAGATACATCTCCACCGGGTTTGCCGCTTTGGCGCCGAGCTCAAAAGCGACGGTCGGACTGGTCGGCCCCATGACGATGTCGCATTTCTTGAATGCGTCGGCATAATCCCGGGCGATCAGCCGGCGCAGCTTCTGCGCCTTGAGGTAATACGCGTCGTAATAGCCATGCGACAGCACGTAGGTTCCGATTAATATCCGGCGCTTAACTTCCGCGCCGAAACCCTGGGAGCGGGTTTTTTTGTACATGTCGAGCAGGTCGCTGTATCGCGGTGCGCGGTAGCCGTAGCGCACGCCGTCATAGCGCGAAAGATTGCTCGATGCTTCCGCCGGCGCCAGCACGTAATACACCGGAATGGAAAGCCGGGTGTTGGGCAAAGAAATCCCGACCGTGGCGGCGCCAAGCTTTTTGTATTCGGCGATTGCCGCCTCCACCGCGCGCGCCACATCTTTGCTCAAGCCTTCGGCAAAATATTCCCTGGGCAGACCGATCTTCAAGCCGGCCAGCGGCCTAGCCAAATCGCGGGTGTAATCTTCCCGGGGCCGGTTGAGGCTGGTGGAATCGCGGGCATCAAATCCCGCTACCACGTTGAGCATGAGCGCCAGGTCTTCCGCGCTTTTCGCCAGCGGCCCGCCCTGATCCAGGCTGGAAGCAAACGCAATCATGCCGTAGCGCGAGACCATGCCGTAGGTCGGCTTGATGCCGGAAATCCCGGTGAGCGCTGCCGGCTGGCGGATCGAGCCGCCGGTATCGGTGCCGGTCGCGACCGGCGCCATGCGCGCTGCAACCGCCGCAGCCGAACCACCCGAGCTTCCTCCCGGCACCGTTCTCACGTCCCACGGGTTCTTCACCGGCCCATAATAAGAAGTTTCGTTACTTGACCCCATGGCGAATTCGTCCATGTTGGTTTTGCCTAAAGTGACCATCCCCGCCTCTCTGCAGCGCTCTATAACATGCGCATCGTAGGGCGCAACAAAGTTGGAGAGAATTTTCGAACCGCAAGTGGTCAGCCAGCCTTTGGCGCAAAAGATGTCCTTGTGCGCAATCGGTATGCCGGTGAGCGGCTGCGCCCGGCTTTGAGCAATCCGCACGTCCGCGGCTCGCGCTTCCCTCAGGCTCACTTCCTCGTTCAGCGTGATAAACGCGTTCAATTCAGGATTGAGTTTCGCGGCGCGCGAGAGAAATTCGCGGGTGAGTTCGACGCTGGATATTTTTTTCGCGGCCAGCAGGCCGGACAATTGTTTTAAACTGGAGTTAAGCATTCGGAAAATTCAAGTAAATGAAGTGAAGGAGTGAGTCGCGCTGCGCGCGGTGAAGCAAGTGGCTGAGGTGTTCTCTATTCACTTCTTCACTCTTTCACCTCATTCACTCATCATTCGATTACTTTCGGCACCAGATACAAGCCTGCTTCCACTTGCGGGGCGACGGACTGGAACAGCTCGCGCTGGTCGGACTCGGTCACCGCATCTTCGCGCAACCTCAGTACCACATCCTGGGCGTGCGCCATCGGTTCGATGCCGCTGGTGTCGACCGCCTGTATTTCTTCAATCAGCGCGAAAATTCCGGAAAGCTGCTTGAGCACCGTGGCCGCCTCGGGCTCAGAGACCTCGAGGCGCGCAAGGTGCGCAATGCGCTTTACATCATCCAGGGAAAGCGGCATGGTTCAGAACGTTTTGAGTCAGATTGGGGGCGGGCCGGCAGGCGCTCCGAAAAACCGGCCTCAGGGAGCTTTAAACCTGCGAGCATAAAAGGTATTATAACTTATTTGACTGGCGCACCTCACCCTAGAAAACGGAACTTTGACATGCTTGGATTCCTAAAAGGTTACTTTTCCAATGATCTGGCGATTGACCTCGGCACCGCCAACACCCTGATTTACGTCCGCGGCAAGGGCATCGTCTTGAATGAACCCTCGGTCGTGGCCATACGCCAGGACAGGGGGCCCAACGGCAAGAAAGTCATCCAGGAAGTCGGACTGGCGGCCAAGCAGATGCTCGGCCGCACCCCCGGAAACATTACCGCCGTCCGGCCGATGAAGGACGGCGTGATCGCCGATTTCACCATCACCGAGCAGATGCTCAAGCATTTCATCAAGAAGGTGCATGACTCGCGGCTGTTCAGCCCCTCCCCGCGCATCATCATCTGCGTGCCGTGCGGCTCGACCCAGGTGGAACGCCGGGCGATCCGCGAATCGGCGATTGGCGCCGGCGCCAGCAAGGTTTACCTGATTGAAGAGCCGATGGCGGCAGCCATCGGCGCGGATCTGCCGGTGGCCGAAGCAACTGGCTCGATGGTGGTAGACATCGGCGGCGGCACCACCGAAGTCGGCGTGATTTCCCTTGGCGGCATCGTCTACGCCAATTCGGTGCGGGTGGGCGGGGACAAATTTGACGAAGCCATCATCAACTACATCCGCCGCAACTACGGCATGTTGATCGGGGAGACCACCGCCGAAAATATCAAGAAGGAAATCGGTTCCGCCTTCCCCGGCAGCGAAGTGCGCGAGATGGAAGTGAAAGGGCGCAACCTCGCCGAAGGCATCCCGCGCAGCTTCACCATTTCCAGCAACGAAATCCTGGAAGCACTTACCGATCCGCTCAACAGCATCGTCAGCGCGGTCAAGTCCGCGCTGGAGCAGACGCCGCCCGAGCTTGGCGCAGACATCGCGGAAAAAGGCATGGTGTTGGCCGGCGGCAGCGCGCTGCTGCGCGACATCGACCGGCTGCTGATGGAGGAAACCGGCTTGCCGGTGATTGTCGCCGACGATCCGCTGACCTGCGTGGTGCGCGGCTGTGGACGGGCGCTGGAGAAAATGGACAAGCTCGGCAATATTTTCACAGATGACTGATGGACTTCGGCATTCGGCGTTCAGCATGTCGGCGGCATCATGATGGGGCTGAAAGCTGATAACTGAAGGCTGATTCATGGACACCCAGCTTCCGCCATTTTTCAAACGCGGTCCCAGTCCTTTTATCCGCCTGGTGATTTTCACTCTGTTGTCCCTGCTGCTTCTCTCCACCGACGCCCGCTTCAAGTACCTCGATGCGGTGCGCGCCGCACTTTCGGTACTCATCTACCCGCTGCAAAAGCTCGGCACCACGCCGGGCTATCTGCTCGGGCAGGCCGGTGATTTCTTTGCCACCCAATCCTATCTTACGGCCGAGAATGCCCGATTAAACGAGAAGAACCTCGCCAATGCAGCGATGCTGCAGCGTTACCAGGCGCTGCAGGAAGAAAACAACCACTTGCGGCGGCTGCTGAATACCCGCGATCGCTTTCAGGGCAATGCCGCGCTGGCGGAAATCCTCTACACCGGCCGCGATTTGTTTTCACGCCGCATCGTCATTGACAAGGGCATGCAAAGCAGCATCAAGCCGGGGCAAGCGGTGGTCGACGATATCGGAGTCATCGGCCAGGTCACGCGGGTTTACCCTTTCGTGAGCGAAGTGACGCTAATTACCGACAAGGAGCAGACGGTTCCGGTGGAAGTGGCGCGCAACGGCCTGCGCGCGGTGCTGTTCGGCGCCGGCGAACCGGGCGAACTCGAACTGCGCTACATGCCGGTCAACGTGGAAATCCAGAACGGCGATGAGCTGGTGACTTCGGGAATCGATGGCTTGTATCCGCGCGGCCTGCCGGTCGCGGTAGTGACCAAAATCGAGCGCAACAGCGCGTACGCATTCGCCCGCATCAGCTGCATCCCGAAAGCGGGCGTGGACCGCCACCACCAGATATTGGTGCTCACGCTGGAGCCAAAAATAGCGGACAATCCATTGGGGCAGCCCGCGCCGCTATCTGCAGGCAAAAGCAAAAAGAAGAGGTTCAACTGATGTCAGTACCCGCCGCCCGAGCCCATGAAATTCTTTCGCCGGTCAAGCCGGGCTTGATCGCCGTGTCACTGATTGCGGCGCTGTTTTTTAACCTACTGCCGTGGCCGGGCGTGATGCTTTTTGTGCGCCCCGATTTCGTCGCGCTCACCCTGCTCTACTGGTGCATTCACCGGCCGCACAAGGTCGGTTTCTGGACGGCGTGGTTCATGGGATTATTGATGGATATCGCTGACGGCGCGGTGTTCGGCCAGCACGCGCTCGCTTACGCGCTGCTCGCTTATCTCGCCATCCTGCTGCATCGCCGCGTGCTGATGTTCGGGTTGCGCAAGCAGATCTGGCATGTTTTGCCGGTATTGCTGCTGACCCAGATGGCCATACTCCTCATCAACATTTATAGCGGTGCGAATTTCATCGGCTGGGGGATTTTCCTGAGCAGCATCACCGGCGCGTTGTTGTGGCCAGCACTTTCGATATTGCTTTTGCTTCCGCAGCGCCCCAAGCCCGATCCTGAAGAGATATGAGCCGCAGCGTCGAGCTCAAGGATCATCAGCGCGAGCTCCTTTATTTTAAGCTGCGGCTCGCGATTGCGGCGGGCTTCGTGCTGTTTTTTTTCTTTCTGCTGTTTGGCCGTTTTTTTTACCTGCAAGTCATTCAGCACGAGCACTACCACACGCTCGCCGAAAACAACCGCATTTCCGTGGTGCCCATCGTCCCCAACCGCGGGCTGATTCTCGACCGCAACGGCGCGGTACTGGCGCACAATTATTCCGCCTACACATTGGAAATCACGCCGTCCAGGGTGGACAACCTCGAAGCGCTCATCAATCAGCTCGCCACGCTGGTGGAAATCACACCGAAGGACCGCAAGCGTTTTAGGAAACTTCTCGAGGAAAGCAAGAATTTCGAAAGCCTTCCGATCCGCACCCGCCTGAATGACGTGGAGGTCGCGCGCTTCGCAGTGAACCGCTACCGCTTCCCCGGCGTGGAAATCAAGGCGCGCCTGTTCCGGCATTATCCGCTCGGCGAAAGGGCCTCGCACGTCATCGGCTACATCAGCCGCATTAACGACGACGACCTCGAGTGGCTGGAGGAGCAGGGCATGCTTCCCAATTACCGCGGCTCGGATTACATCGGCAAGACCGGCATCGAGCAAAGCTATGAAATGGAATTGCACGGCCGGGCCGGGTTCGAGCAGGTGGAAATCGATGCCGGCGGGCGGGCCGTGCGCACGCTCGATCGCACGCCGCCGATTTCCGGAAACAATCTGCTGCTTTCGCTGGATGCGCGGCTGCAGGAGTTTGCGGAGAAAGCTTTCGGCAACTATCGGGGCGCGCTGGTGGCGATTGAGCCCGCGAGCGGCGGGATCCTCGCTTTGATCAGCAAGCCGGGTTTTGATCCGAACCTCTTCGTCGACGGCATCGATCCGCAAAATTGGGATGCGCTCAACGGTTCCCCGGACAAGCCGCTCACCAATCGCGCGATGCATGGGCAATATCCGCCCGGCTCGACCTTCAAGCCATTCATGGCGCTGGCCGGACTTGAGCTCAACAAGCGCTCGCCGCAATACACCATCTATGATCCGGGCTATTTCACTCTTCCCGGCAGCACTCACCGCTACCGCGACTGGAAAGCCGGCGGCCATGGCATCGTCGATTTGCACAAGTCGCTGGTGATTTCATGCGACAGTTATTACTACGGCCTCGCCAACGAATTGGGCATCGACAACATTCATTCCTTCATTAGCCAGTTCGGCCTGGGCAGCAAGACCGGCATCGACATCGAAGGCGAAGCGGCCGGCATTCTACCGTCGCAGGAATGGAAGCAAAATCGCTACCGGGAAAAATGGTTCGCGGGCGACACCGTGTCCGTCGGCATCGGCCAGGGCTACAACCTGGTGACGCCCCTGCAGCTCGCCAACGCCACCGCGATTCTCGCCAACAACGGCATTGCCTTCCGCCCGCATCTGGTGCACAACATACAGAACGGCAAGACCGGGCAGTTGCGCGGCGTTTCCAATAAAGTGTCCTATGCACTCAACCTCAAACAGTCGAATCTGGAGCTGGTGAAAAAAGCGCTGATCGACGTCATGCGTCCCGGCGGCACTGCGGCGCGCGCCGGTGCCGAAAGCTTGTACCCGATTGCCGGCAAGACCGGGACTGCGCAGGTCATCGCCTTAAAGCAAAACGAAAAATACGATGAGAGCAAGGTGGCGGAGCGTCAGCGCGATCATGCGCTGTTCATCGCCTACGCGCCGGCGGACAAGCCGCAGATTGCGCTGGCGGTACTAGTGGAAAATGGCGGCCACGGCGCCTCCACTGCGGCGCCGCTCGCCCGCCAGGTGCTGGATTTTTATCTGCTCGGCAAACGCCCGCAAAGCCCTCTGCCCAAACTGGACAAAAAGGACGAAGCCAATGATTAAACGCTTGTGGCATCATCTCACCGCGCATATTGATGGTTTTCTCCTCGCTACGGTGTGCGTGCTGATGCTGCTCGGACTGTTCGTGCTCTATAGTGCCACCGGGCAAAACTTAAGCCGCGTCAGCAACCAGCTTGTCAGCATGCTGATCGCGCTCGCGCTGATGTGGGCGATTGCCAAGATGCCGCCGCATTACCTGATGCGCCTGTCTCTGCCGATGTATGTTATAGGCATGGTGCTCCTGATTTGCGTGGCGCTGTTCGGCGATGTGGTGAACGGCGCGCGGCGTTGGCTGCATGTGGGCGTGACCCGCATCCAGCCTTCCGAGCTGATGAAAATCGCGGTGCCGTTGATGCTCGCCTGGTATTTCGACAAGCACGAAACGGCGCTGAAACTCCAGAATTACGTGGTGGCGATCTTGTCGCTGCTGGTGCCGGTAGCGCTGATTGCGCGCCAGCCGGATCTCGGCACCGCCATACTTATCACCGCCTCCGGCTTTTATGTGCTGTTTCTCGCGGGCTTGAGCTGGCGCATCATGCTCGGCTTTCTCGCGCTGGGGCTGGCGAGTCTGCCGGTGCTGTGGTCAGTGATGCACGACTACCAGCGGCAGCGCATTCTCACATTGTTCGATCCTTCCACCGATCCGCTGGGCGCGGGCTATCACACCATTCAATCCAACATTGCGCTCGGTTCGGGCGGCGTAACCGGCAAGGGCTGGCTGAACGGCACGCAGTCGCACCTGGAGTTCCTGCCGGAACGCCACACTGATTTCATTTTCGCCGTGTTCGGCGAGGAATTTGGCCTGCTCGGCAACCTGTTGCTGCTGTTCCTGTACGCATTGGTGATCGGCAGGGGACTGGTTATCGCCAGCAATGCCTCGACGTTCTTTACGCGATTAATGGCGGGGGCAATCACGCTCACGTTTTTTACCTACGCCTTCGTCAACATGGGCATGGTAAGCGGCATCCTGCCGGTGGTCGGCGTGCCGCTGCCACTCCTGAGCTACGGCGGCACTTCGCTGGTGACAATCTGCCTGGGCTTTGGTATTTTGATGAGCATCCAGGCGCACCAGAAATTGGTCAAATCGTGAGGAGTGAAGGTGAGGGGTGAAGAGAAGAACGCATCGCACGCTTGGCCCCGCTTAATTCTTTTTCTTCTTATTTCCTTCGCTCTCGCCGCTTGCGGCAGCTCTCCCAAACGCGCTTCCGAATCCGCCGCCGGCAAAACCGGCAAAGGCTATTACCTCGACGACGGCCCGGGCGATAATCCGCCGCCCAATCTCGATTTGCTGCCCGACGCTAAACCACGGGCAGAGCCGCTCAACAAGTACGCCAACCGTCCTTACACCGTACTCGGCAAAACCTTTGTTCCCGAGACCCGGCTTGTCCCTTACAAGGCGCGTGGCATCGCTTCCTGGTACGGCAGAAAATTCCACGGCCAGAAAACCTCCTCGGGAGAACCCTACGACATGTACGCCATGACCGCGGCGCATCCCACGCTGCCGATACCGAGCTATGCGCGGGTCACCAGCCTCAGGAACAGCAAGTCGGTGATCGTACGCATCAATGACCGCGGGCCGTTTTATGCCGGCCGCGTCATCGATCTTTCCTACGCCGCTGCATACAAGCTGGGAATCACTGCTCTGGGCAGCAGCTGGGTAGAAGTGGAAAGCGTGATGCCCGGCATGGAAACGCTGGTGGCGCAAGCGCCGAAGCCGGTCGAACCCGCTGCGCCGCCGCCCGCTCCCGCCCAAGTGTTGCCGGCGGCGGCGGATAGCAGCGGCATCTACTTGCAGCTCGGCGCGTTCAGCTCACAGGGCAACGCGGAACAGTTTCTCGCGCGGCTGCGCTCGCAGCTTGCTGGCTTAAGCGAAACGCTCTCGATCTTCACCAGGGACGGCCTGTTCCGGGTGCACGCAGGCCCTTACGCCAACCGCAATGATGCACAGCAGGCCGCGGAAAAAATCGGTGAGGCGCTCGGCTTCAAGCCGCTGCTACTGGTGCGCTAGCTATTTCGTACGAACGGTAAAACGGTAGTCGCCCTGTGTGATATGGCCGTCCTTGGAAAGCACGCGCCAGTAAACCCGGTACACACCGACTGGCAATGGCAGCATGCTGGCTTTGAGCAAACTCGGGTTGGCCGGATCGACCTCCGCTTTCCCGCGACTGACCTGGTTTTCGTGCCCATCCACCACGCGCAAACTGCACAGCCCGGGCTCAAGCTCGGCATCGAACCAGATTTGCACCAAGTCAGGTGAATGTTCAACCACGCTTCCCGCAGCCGGCTCTTCGCGCTGGGGCATGGCATGGCTTACGGCCGCTGCGGTCCACCCGGCAAGCAGCATGGCTGCCACGACCTGAAAGACATTCTTCATATGCGGTTAACGAAACAGCGGCCGCCCCACGCTTTGCGGGAACAGATCGTCAATGAAGAAATGCATCTGGAACAACACGCCGACATAGTTTCCCGTTCTTTGGTTGACGGGGATCTGCGCCTCGAGCCCGAGTTGAACATGCTTGCCGAACCAGATGATGCCCGGATTCACCGTACCGGTGGTTTGTCCTTTGCAGTCTGCGTTGAGGCAAGTACTGAGGGCGAGCTCCACCACGGGGATCATCCGGCTAAACGGCTCTTTGAGCCCGATATCCTTCACGAAGGATTGCAGATATTGAAGATTGTATTGGAAAGTGAGCCCCCAGTTTAAACTTGTCGGGTTGCGCTCGATGTCCTGGTCGATATCTCCGGTAACGGGATCCATGGTGGTTGTCACATTGGTCTTGCGCGTCGGGAAGCTGGGGCCAATAGCGCCTGTGATTGCAACAGGCTTGAGGTACCTGAATGATTCGGGGAGGTCACCCAAACCCTTGCCAAAAAAGAAGGTCGGGAAAGCGTCGAAAACGACTCGGCGCCCACGCTGCGGCTGCCCGTGCGACCGAGCTCGGCGTCGAGCCCGACGGAAAGGATGGCCTCGTGAACCTCGCTTGTGAAAAACTGATATTTGGCGCCCACCTCAAGGTTTGCGAAGCCGTTTTTGCTTCCGCCTTCATTCGGTTTCAGGTGTTGGTACGTCTCGCCCAGCTCGAACCCGAAGTTTGGCGTGATGCGCTTTGAGTAAGCAATCGAGAACTCATTGGTCACCTGGTCAGGCTCCCGAATGTGATTGGTCAGAAATGTCAGCTCGTCGGAAATAAAAGGATCGTCCACCGCCAGTGTGGTGGGAAAGAATCGCTTGCCGGCGAAACCATGAGCCCAAGCTTCGGTCGCGGCAAGCAGGAAAAAAGTTGTCAAGAACAAAAACCCCCGCTCCAACACCTGCATTTTGTTCCTCCCTAAACGAATAGAAAATGGAACCACGCCAAGCCGCGCACAACGCGCGAGACTCGGCGAGCTTTTGGCCTGGCCGCCCGCCGAAATCAGGCTAGGACTACGGGAGGAGCTCGGGAATGTTGCGGGGAGTAATAGGGCGCCGGCTCAACGCTGTGCGGAACAGCGCGGGGCGGTGGTTCCACCGCCATTGCGGAGAGCGGCAAATGCGGCGCGGCCAGCGTGAGCGCCTGAACCGATGCCGCGTCCAGACAAAACGAGCAATAAATCCCGTTTGCCCCGGATTTTGTGTGGCCGGAATGCTGGTGCTCTGCCGAGTTGTGCGCCGCCGTGTGAACGCTGGCGATGTTCGTCAAAACTTCCGCGTTGCCGTAGAAGCGCAACGCCGCAAGCGCGGGTGAAATTGCGCTGAACACCAGCGCGAACAGCACGATACGGCGGACGAGTTGGCGGGTTGGGCAAGGCATGGTCTGGTAGGTTATTTTTTTCGAATGAGGGTTGCCATCTTGTGCACCTCCATCACCCGGCACAGGGCGAGGATCATTTCGTTGGCGCCGGTGATAGTAATGTTTTTGCCGCCCTGCTTCAAACTGGCGAGGATATTGAGGAACATTCCGCAGCTGACAAAATCCATGCGGCTCACATCCGACATGTCGATATTCACGTCCTGCCGCTGCGTGGCATATCCAGTGATGCCTTGCAATTGCGGATCGGTGGAGCCGACCACCTCGCCGTGCATGGCATAGTTCTCCGGGTCGGCTTCAGGTGCTGCCGGCGCGGGTTCCGGGCTGTCTTTTCCTGCAAGCGCCTGCTCTTGTGGCAAAGGTTCCCACGAGGGCGGCGAGACTTCAAACTTCACCGCGTATTGCAAAGCCAGGTCCTCGAACTCCGTCTGCATGCCTTTCACTTGATACAGTTCTAGCAACAGTATTTGCTGCTCTCGTTCGGAAACCGGATTGGTTGCGCTTTGTATCATTTGCACCAGGTGGCCAAGGCCGATAATCGCAATGCGGTGCCCGCTCTTGCGGATGTTGCGCAAGGTTTGCAGCAGCAGCACGCACCCCGTGGGTGCAACACTTTCAATTTCGCTGAAATCCAGGTGCAACTGATCCGTGTTTTCGGCAATTCTCGCTATCTCATCGAACTGCGACCCGGAAGCTGCGTTCAACTCCCCGGACAAGGCAAAGGTGCCGTCTTGCTGGGCGAGCGCGGAGCTTGCCGCCTTGATTTCGCGCCAGGCGGGCGGCGAGCGCTCGAACTTGACTACAAATTTCAGCGCCAACTCCTCGAATTCCTTCTGCATCCCCTTTGCTGGTAAAGATCGAACAGCATCAGCCAGGCTTCGAGGTCGGGTGCGCCCGCCTTGACTGTGGTTAACAATAACTCGTAAGCCAGCTCGGTCAGGTTGTTGGCATAGAGTAACGCCGCTTCTTCAGCCGCAGCGGAAAGCTCGCTGGTTCTATCAAGGACTTCCATTTCGGTGTCGGTGCCGAACTCGGTTTTAGCGGCTCGAGAGCCGGCCTTGTCCTTCTTCGCGCCTGAGGTGCGATCAGACCTGCCCTCCTCCTGATCTTTCTTGCGAAAAAATGGAAAAACCACTTGCCACCTTAGTTCTAGTGATTTCGTGAGAATGGGGATGTTGGGCGGGCGATACTGCAGTTGAATTTTATAACACCAACCGGATCCTCGCAATTAGACCAGAAAATCATTGCGGGTCGCTTTTAAATCCGGGTTGTTTCCCCCTGCAACAAATAAAACACGATACCCAGTGCGGCGAGCGCCCAAACGATCACTGCTCCCGATGGCAAATCGAACAGGGCGGATAATACGAGACCGAGGGCGTAACCCGCCGCGCCAAGCGCATAACCCGCGGCCAGCCGCAGGCGCGCGTAATTGCGTGCGGCCAAAGCAGGAATAATCAGGCTGGCAAACACCAGATAAATGCCCACCAGCTGCACAGAGGCAGTGACCGAAACGGCAAACAGCAGATAGAAACCGGTGCGCCCGAGTTTTTGTTCGAACCTGAACCACAGGATGCAAATCACGGCAGTCAATACCGCCACCGGAATCAGTTGCGCGAAGCTCACCCATAGAATCTGGCCGACCAGCAAATCCTTCAGATGCTCCCCGCCATGCGGATTGTTGGCGAGCAGCAGAATGCCGCCGGTGGCGGCGAGCACGAACAGCACGCCAATTAGCGCCTCCTGTACTTCCGGCCAGCGCCGCTCGGTCCAGGTCAATAGCAGCGCGCCGAATAGCGCCGCGCTCACCGCAGCAAGCTGCACCGCCCAACCTTGCGGTTCAAAACCCATGAAATCCGCGGCAATCACGCCCATTCCCGCAATTTGCGCAATCGCCAGATCAATGAACACGATGCCGCGCTTCAAAACCTGAATGCCGAGCGGCACATGGGTAGCAAGCACCAGCAGGCCCGCGAGGAACGCCGGAGCAAGTATGCTGAAATCGAGCGCGCTGAAGTTCATTTCGCCGCTTGTAGTAAACGTTGAATAGTGTCGTCAAACAAGCCGAACAAGTCTTTCGCTTTGTCGCTTCCGCCTACGGTGAAAGGTAATACGACGGCGGGGATCTTGGCGCGGCTTGCCAGCGATTCGGAGGGCCGGGTATCCTGAAACGGCGTACGCAGTATCATTTTCGCCGGGTCGCGCTGCATGTTGGAAAAGAGCTCCGCCAGATGCCCCGCGGTCGGCGGTAAACCGGGCTTGGGCTCCAGGTTACCGACTTCGCGCATACCAAGCCAGTGGATGAGATAAGTCATGTCTTTGTGATGGGTAATGACCGGCAGCCCTTTGAGCGGCGCTCCTTCCTGTTCCCAGCGCTGAATCGCCGCTTGCCAGCGTTCTTGAAACGCCTTGCCGCGGGCTTGGTAGGTTGCCGTGTTCACAGAATCGAGTTGCGATAGCCGATCAGTGATCACCTCTGCCACTCTGGCGATGTTGCGTGGGTCGAGATCAATATGCGGATTGCCTGCCGGGTGAATGTCGCCTTGCGCGCGGTCAAGCAGCTTGGGGACTTCGAGCTTCAGCACGAAATTCGATGCTTCCAGATAGCCCGGCGTTCCAGGCTGGATTTTGCCATTGCCTGACTGCGTCAGCAAAAGCGGTAACCAGCCGATTTCAAGCTCCGCGCCAGTGCAAATCAGCAAATCGGCGCTGCGCGCCTTGGCAATCAGACTGGGGCGCGCTTCGATATGGTGCGCGTCCTGCAAGGCAGTGGTCGCGCTATAAACGCTCACTTTGTCACCGCCCAGTTCCCACGCCAGTGCTCCCCACTCAGGCTCGCAGGCAAACACATTGAGAGCGGCCGGAGCCGCTTGGCTTAAGCTGGACAGCAACGCCAAGGCCAAAAATTCAAACCACTTGTTCATTTGGATATCCTTTCGTAGTCATGCCTTCGGACTAAAACTTATGCGCACCATGCGTGCCCAGGCTGTAGATGTATTGCAGCAACAGCTGGTTGTCCTCAACTCCATCAGGCCGGGACTCGTCACGGGCGTACTGCAGCCGGATGCGGGAAAATTCGCTGGGACTGTAGTCGAACATCATCGTATTGCGCCTGGAAGTGTGGCTCGCCAGGGCGGGAAAGTCCTGCGGCGTAAGGGTGCCATTTAGCACCTGTGCGATGTTGACCGTTCCCGCCTGCAACTGATCATGGCGCAAGCCCACCCGCCAACGCGGCGCAAATTGATAGACACCCTGCAGATACCAGCCGCTCTGGTTCGAACTGTATGCGCCCGCAACCGGCATCCCGAGCAAGCCCATGCCGTTCACGTCGAAATTAAGTGTTCCGGTTTCGATGCGGTGCAGGTACTCACCCTGCAACTTGAAGTTGGTAACGGTGGAATTGCGGTTGGGCGCCCACTTCAAGACGAAATCGGCAACCCACAAGCGACTGTCGCCGCTGAAGCTGTTCACCACCGCATTGCCCGCGGAATCGAGGTCATTAAATTGCCGGTCGCGCGGCGAAGTCCAGAGAGAGGAAACCCCGGCACGGTAGGCGTAACTGTCACCGATGTCCCCGCCCACATGGCCAAACAGGACTGCCGAGCCAATGCCGTTCTTGCCGCGATCGCTTCCCGGAAAGTTTTTGCCGCTCCCTGCTTCCGCACCCAGCTCGATGAACAAATCGGTGGGCGCGATCCATTTAAGCTGAAGTCCGTCGTCGCTGTAATTGCCGCGCGCACCGGTGCCTAGGAATGCCTGGTAAGCGAGCGGCGCATCGACAAAATCCCAGGCATGCTGGTGGATTTCGTTCAAATAACCGATGCCGGAAAAGAAGCGTCCGCCTTTGAGGGTAAGGCCGTTCGACAGCCCGAGCGTCTGGAAAAACGCTTCCTCGACATCCACGCTGTTGTCCGGCGTCAGGGCGACGGTGAGGTTGCCTCGGAAATACGGATCAATGTTGGCGGTGATATCCAATTCAGATTCACCGAGGCTGAAACCGCGCTTGCCCAAGCCTTCGCCTCCCGACGGGATAAAGCCGCCGATACGGAATGTGTTGGGATCTTTTGAAAAATTGTTGAAAGTGCCTTGCAAAATTACCGAGATCGCAGGATTGAATGCGTTCTCCGAAACGGGCCGGGCCGCGGCGGCCACAGCCGCAGTTTGCGCCTGGGCGGCGCTCGCTTCTGCCTGGGCGGCTTTGGCTTCCGCATCGTGCAAGCGCTTTTCCAGCGCCTCGATGCGCGTTTCGTAACTTTGCTTGAGCTGCTTGATTTCCTCACGTATGGCCTGCAGCTCCGCGTCATTGGCGGCGCGGGCCGCATGCGACAGACCAAGTGCTATGGCGGCCGAAAGCGCGGCCGCAATGAGCTTCATCATGATTTATTCCTCCGAACAAACACAACAACACAACCCGTGGCTTCAGGGTGCGCGAATTGTCAGCGGTTCAGAGGAAAGCGGGCGGGGCCCTGGAGGAAAAAGCGTGAAGAAGCGCAGTGAAAAAAGATTGCGGGATATCGCCGGCGAGCACCGCGCCGAAATCCGCCAGCAGCAAAATCGGATTGGCGGAATTTAGCGCACTGCCAAATTCGGCATAGGCAATGCACTTGTCGCACACCTTGGAATGGGGAAGCTGCCGCTCGTGCTGCGCCGGCGTTTGGGACGGGACATGCGTAACCGCGTGCAGCAGCGAGCCTTGCTGCGCGAAGAGCAACAAGGCCGCGAGGGCGGCGTAAAAACACTGTCGGAGCTTCATTTTTGCGCTTACTCTTTGCCGGTTCTGAGCACCGTCGGCAATTTTATACCGTTTTCCATGTTTTCCCAAGCCCGCGCAGCACTGTCAATTCGTGCCCAGCTGCAGTCCCACTCTTCGGCTCCTGCACCAGCCAACTCACCGGATTGACGCAGGGCAGCTGCATCACGCATCAATTATCATTCGCCGCCAAGCGCAGAGTTTGATAGGTCTTCATGTCACTCTCGTCGAAGGCGTTGGCGTTCGGTTGGCCGGTAGCCGCAGTTGGATTGGCGCCGAGCGTGATCGTGGTGCCCAGCCCGGCGTTGAGAAACGGTGGCCGAAAGCCCGCTTAAGCGCGGCAAAGCAAGCCTTTCAAATAAGCGCCTTCAGGAAAATTGAGCGCCACCGGATGATCGGGGGCTGCGGCAAACTGTTCGACGATTTGAGCGTCCACTCCGGCATCCAGCGCCGCGCCGGCGACGATTTTCTGAAAGAGTTCCGCCGATATTCCACCTGAACACGAAAATGTGGCAAGCAAGCCACCCGGGCGCAGCAGCTTGAAAGCGAGCAGGTTGATATCCTTGTAACCGCGCGCCGCGCGCTCGGAAAATTTTGCGGTCGGCGCGAATTTCGGCGGATCGAGAATAATCAGATCGAAGCGTTTGCTCCGGTCACGAAGCGTGCGCAAAACTTCAAATACATCGCCTTCGTGCAATTCAGCATTTTTCCGGGCCAATTGGTTAAGCTCGAGATTTTGCCGCGCCAGCGTAAGCGCATCCGCTGAAGCATCCACAGACATCACCGATTTCGCGCCGCCGGCAAGCGCATGGACGCTGAAGCCGCCGCTGTAGCAAAAACAGTCCAGCACTTCCTTGCCTTCTGCAAGTTCGCCTATGTGCGCACGGTTGCTGCGCTGATCGAGGTAAAAACCCGTTTTCTGCCCTGCCTGCACGTTTACCTGGAATTGTAACCGCCCTTCTCTGATTTTGATGACTTCAGACGGCGGCGAGCCGCGCAACACACCCATGCGTGGGGGCAAGCCTTCCAGTTGTCTGACTTCGGCATCCGAACGCTCGAAGACTCTCGTCGCGCCGGTCAATTCGATCAGAATATCGGCGCAGGTCTCGCGCCAGCGCTCGGCGCCCGCGCTCAAGGCTTGCAACACCAATGTGTCGCCGTAACAGTCAACAATTAAGCCGGGCAAACCATCCGATTCGCCATGCACCAGTCGCAGGGCATCAGTATCCTGAATCAGATTTTTTCGCGTCTCAAAGGCTCGGGCTAAACGGGAACGGAAAAATCCGGCATCAATGCGGCCTTGCTCTTGCCAATCCCACACCCGTGCCACGATTTGCGAGTGAGGACTGAAGGCGGCATGGGCGAGAAATTCCCCGTTGGATGAAACAATTTCTACGGTATCGCCCGCTTGTGGCAAATCTTGAATTTTTTCCACCGCGCCGGAGAAAATCCAGGGGTGACGGCGCAGCAGCGATTTCTCGCGCCCCGGCTTGAGAATAAGTTCGTTCATTGATCGTTGTGAGCCGCCATCGCCAAGGTACTCAGTTCGTCATTCTGAAGGTAAAACCCGAAGAATCTGTTTTTTGATTTTACAAGCCGATCCTTCGCCGCGCTCAGGATGACAAGGGTACATTTTCTTGGCCTCCTTGGCGGTTCAGCGGTTTCACGGTTTCTTCTTGGCGCGGGGATGCGCCTTGTCGTAGGCTTTGGCCAGGTACTGGAAATCCAAATGCGTATAAATCTGCGTGGTGGAAATGCTGGCGTGCCCCAGCATCTCCTGTACCGCGCGCAAATCGCCGCTCGATTGCAATAGATGCGAGGCAAACGAGTGGCGCAGCATGTGCGGATGAACATGGCTGCTGATCCCCTGCTTCACCGCCCATTTTTTGACGAGATACTCGATGGCGCGGGCACTTATGGGCTTGCCGTCCCTGTTCACAAACAACGCGTCGCTTCTGGCGGTTTTATCCCGCTCGCTCAGCCAGGCGCGAATCGCGTTTAGCGCGTGACTGCCCACCGGCACGATGTGGGTTTTGCTCCCCTTGCCGGTGACGCGCACCGTGGCATTGTCGAGATTTACATCCAGCACCTGCAATCCCGTCAGTTCGCTCAAGCGCAGGCCCGAGGAATACAACAATTCAAGTATCGCCTTGTCGCGCAACGCCTGCGGGCCGTCCATTGAGATTTCCATCAGCCGATTCGCTTCGTCGGGAGACAGCGCGTGCGGCAGGGTCTTGGCCGATTTCGGAGCGCGCAAGCCCTGGCAGGGGTTATGCGTAAAGCCGCTATCGCGCGCAAGATAACGGTAGAACCCGCGCCAGGCGGAGAGCATGCGCGCGAGCGTCTTGCCGCTCAAGCCCTGCGCGTGCAGTTGCGCCACAAAACGGCGGATATGTTGGATCTGCAAGTCCTTGAGAGGCGTTGTGCCGGCGAGTTGCAGCAGCATCGCCACATCGCGCGCGTAGTTTTCGCAGGTATGGCGGCTCAAGCGTCGCTCAGTGGCGAGGTGCGAAAGATAGCGCGCGAGGTGGTCATTGCGCGAACTCCGCGCAATGCCACCTTCCGTGCTTTTACTCCTCATTCCTCACTCCTGACTCTTCACGTCAAATGGCGCAGGAGTGCCGCACTGGCAAGCTCACCAAGACGCTTCAGATACAAGGTTCCCATCTCCGGGTAGAAGCGCTGCGCGTCCGCGCTCGCCAGCACAAGCAGGCCGAAGGCGCGCTCGCTGCGCAGCGCCACCAGCGCGAATGAACGCAGCCTTGTGGCGTCTTCGCCAAACCAGTCTGTGCCCTCAAACTGCGCGCCGCAATGGGGGTTGATGAGGGCTTCGGCAGAGGCGCGCAGTTCTTCCTTGACTTCGCCGAATTCCGGCAGCGCTTGCGGGTTGCCGTTGACGCCCCACAGCCGCAGCATCACGTGCGGTACGGCAAAATCCTCGCGCAAGTTGAAATACAGCGAGTGCAAAAGGCCTTCCAGGTTGCGCGCGCCGAGCAGCGCCAGCGCCATGCGGTGCACGCGCTCGCCGATGGCGTCGTTTTCCTCGCCGAACTGGATCAACTCCCTGAGCTTGTTTTCGATCTGGCGGTTGCGCTCGCGCAGCGTGAGAATCTGCCGCTCGCTGATGGGAATTGCCCGGCCGCCATGCGGGTGTGGAACGTAAATGTTGGCGAGTAAATCCGCGTAATCCTCGAAAAATTCCTGATGGGCTTCAAGATAGGCCGCCACGTCTTCCGCTTTTATTTTCATCCTTGCCCCTTTTTAGATTTTGATTGTGCCTTCGTAAACCGTGGCCGCGTCGCCGGTCATCCATACCGGCTTACCCTCGCCTTCCCAGCAGATGGTCAACTCTCCTCCCTGCGTTTGCACCACTACACGCTTATCAAGCAGGTCACGCTGGATGCCCGCCGCCACCGCGGCGCAGGCGCCAGTGCCGCAGGCGAGCGTCTCCCCCGCCCCGCGCTCATAGACCCTGAGCTTGATGCGGCCGCGATCCACAACCTGCATATAACATGCGTTCACTCCTTGTGGAAAGCGCGCGTGCTTTTCAATCAACGGACCCTGAGTGCTCACCGCAGCCTTGTCCACGTCCTTCACCACTTGCACGGCGTGAGGATTCCCTATGGAGACGGCGCTTATTTTAATCTGTCGTCCCTTAACCATTATCGAGTAAGTAAGCGCACGCTTTTTTGCTTCAAAAGGAATCTTTTCAGGCGCAAAACGCGGTACACCCATGTTGACTGTGACTTGGCCGTCAGCTTCAAGGCGGGGAACGATAATTCCGCCCCTGGTTTCCACGCGGATTTCCGTTTTATTGGTGAGCCCCTTGTCGCGAACGAAACGCACGAAACAACGGGCGCCGTTACCGCATTGCTCAACTTCGCTGCCGTCGGCATTAAAAATCCGGTAGCAAAAATCGGCGTCGGCGCTTGCGGTTTTTTCCACCAGCAAAATCTGGTCGCAGCCTATCCCACAATGGCGGTCGGCGATTGCGCGGTATTGGTTTGAAGTCAGTATGATGCGTTGGGAAATCCCGTCTAAAACAACGAAATCGTTGCCCAATCCGTGCATTTTAGTGAATTTTAGAAGCATTTAGATGCAAAATGTGTGTAAATCACAGAAGTTGACGTAATTTTCGTAACAGATTGATTCCTTGAGAAAACATAGTCTGCCATAGACCCCAAGGTGCGTCGAGGTTATATCTTAAATGTAAGTCAAGATTCCAATGTTTCTTGGGGTTAGTAAGGCTTTGGCTCCCCCGAGGGGCGGGTTTTGAAGCGCCTGTGCAACCAGTAATACTGTTCCGGCATTTCCAGCACCCGTTCTTCGATAAAGGCGTTCATACGTCGCGTGTCGGCTTCGATATTATCGCCTGGAAAATCATCCCACGCAGGGTAGAACTTAAGCACATAACCCGCACCGCCTGGAAGCTGTCGGGTCACACAAGGCACGACTTTCGCTCCGGTCATGCGCGCGAGCCGCGACAAGCCAGGAATGGTTGCGGCAGGGACGCCGAAAAAAGGCACGAACAGGGAATCGCGGGGCCCGAAATCCATGTCCGGCAAATAGTAAAACGGCACGCCCTCACGCAATGCGTTGATGATGGGACGGATGCCTTCCTGCCGCGATACCAGTATCGCGGTACCAAAGCGTGTGCGCCCATGCAGGAGTAGGCCGTTCACTAGCGAATTCTTCTGCTGGCTGTACATCGACACAAGGGGATATTCGCTGGTGATGCGCACGCCACCCATGTCGAGTCCCACGAAGTGCGGCGCAAGCCAGATTACCGGCTGGTTGCGCACCGCTTGCCAGTTTTCCAGACCTTCGATGCGCACCAGTCTTTCAATGCGCTCACGCGATGACCACCACAAAATACCGTGTTCCAGAAAATTGCGGCCGAAGGCGCGGAAATGCTGGCGCAATATGTTCTCGCGCTTTTCATCGCTCCACTGCGGAAAACACAGCTGTAGATTGGTGCGAGCCACGTGGCGGCGTTCGTGGCCGAGCACAAACAGCAGCATGCCCATCCATTCGCCGAGCTTGACCAAAACGCCAAGCGGCAAAAAATGCAGCAGCCACACCAGCGCAAGGCCAATGCGGACTATCATGCGCACCTCCAAATAAAACCTGGCGGCCGCTCAAATAACACCCATTGCAGCATGGCTTTAGAGAGAAAACGGCTTTCGTTATTGGGGCTAATTTGGTATCCTAGACGGTCTTTTATCGGCCGCACTCGAGGTTATCATGAACGAATATCTGTTTACTTCCGAATCGGTTTCGGAAGGGCACCCGGACAAGGTCGCGGACCAGATTTCCGACGCTATTCTGGACGCTATTCTAGCGCAAGACAAAACCTCCAGAGTCGCCGCGGAAACTCTGTGCAACACCGGGCTGGTGGTGCTGGCGGGGGAAATCACCACGAGCGCCAACATCGACTACATCGGTGTAGCGCGCGAGACCATCAGGCGCATTGGCTATGACAACACCGAGTACGGCATCGACTACAAGGGCTGCGCGGTGATGGTCTGCTACGACAAGCAGTCCCCCGATATCAAGCAAGGCGTGGACAAAGCGCAGGACGATCCTCTCAACCAGGGTGCCGGCGACCAGGGGTTGATGTTCGGGTACGCCTGCGACGAGACTCCACAGCTGATGCCGCTACCGATCTTCCTCGCGCACCGCGTGGTGGAGCGCCAGTCGGAGATCCGTCGCGACGGGCGCCTGCCGTGGCTACGCCCCGATGCCAAGTCGCAGGTCACCATCCGCTACGTGGATGGCAAACCGAAAGAAATCGACACCGTCGTGCTGTCGACCCAGCACGCTCCGGACATCGGGTACGACAAGCTCAAGGAAGCGGTAATCGAGGAAATCATCAAGCCGGTGCTGCCGAAAAACATGGTCGGTGCCGGCATCAAGTATCTGGTCAATCCTACCGGAAAATTCGTGGTCGGCGGCCCGCAGGGCGACTGCGGCCTGACCGGCCGCAAAATCATCGTCGATACCTACGGCGGCGCGGCGCCTCACGGGGGCGGCGCGTTTTCTGGCAAAGATCCGTCCAAGGTGGACCGTTCCGCCGCTTACGCCGCGCGCTATGTGGCGAAGAACATCGTTGCCGCCAGGCTCGCCTCCAAATGCCTGGTGCAAGTCGCTTACGCGATTGGCGTGGCGCGCCCGGTGTCGCTGATGGTCAATACCTTCGGCACCGGCAAAATCAGCGACGACAAGATCGTAAAACTCATCGAGGTGCATTTCGATCTGCGACCCAAAGGCATCATCCAGTCGCTCAATCTGCTGCGACCGATTTATCTCAAGACCGCATCCTACGGACACTTCGGCCGCGATGAGCCCGAATTCACGTGGGAAAATTTGGACAAGGCGGCGGCGCTTGCCGCTGACGCAGGCGTGAATCGCGAGGCGGTTCACGCCTGAGGGCATAATGCCACTTGTCCGCATTTCGGCGAAGGCTAACCCGCGCATTGTGCGGGTTAAGCCGCTTTTCGGCGACCGGAGCCAGAGCACCGATAAGACGATGGCGCTCGCCGACACCGCCAGTATGAAACGCGAAACCATGATCGCATAATTCGAACACCTGCCGTTCTGAGGGGCGCTGCAGCGGGGTTTATATCCGCCAGGCTCGGAATAGGGGGTATCTAAAGTTGCAACGGCGCCCATTCAGATTTTTTGAATGGAGAAACATTATGAGCGCTGTACTCAAATCCCAACAGGACTACAAAGTCGCGGATATTTCCCTGGCCGACTGGGGCCGCAAGGAAATCGCGATCGCCGAAACCGAAATGCCCGGCTTAATGAGCGTGCGCGAGGAATACCGCGCGCAGCAGCCGTTGCAGGGCGCGCGCATCGCCGGTTCGCTGCACATGACCATCCAGACCGCGGTGCTGATTGAAACGCTGAAAGCACTTGGTGCGGAGGTGCGCTGGGCTTCCTGCAATATCTACTCGACGCAAGATCACGCGGCGGCGGCGATTGCGGCGGGTGGCACGCCGGTGTTCGCCTACAAGGGCGAAACGCTGGACGAATACTGGGATTACACCCACCGCATTTTCGAATGGGCGGACGGCGGCTTTCCCAATATGATTCTCGACGATGGCGGCGATGCCACACTGCTGGTCATCCTGGGCTCAAAGGCGGAAAAAGACCCGACGGTGATTGCCAAACCGGCCAACGAGGAAGAAAAGGCGCTCTACGCTTCAATCAAAAAGCGCCTCGACGGAAGACCGGGCTGGTATTCCAAAGCGCTGGCAAATATCAAGGGCGTGACCGAGGAGACCACCACTGGCGTCAAGCGCCTTTATCAGATGCAGAAGGAAGGGCGGCTGCCGTTTCCCGCCATCAACGTCAACGATTCAGTCACCAAGTCCAAGTTCGACAACCTTTACGGCTGCCGCGAATCGCTGGTGGACGGCATCAAGCGCGCGACCGACGTGATGATCGCCGGCAAAATCGCCGTGGTGTGCGGCCATGGCGACGTGGGCAAGGGCTGCGCGCAGTCTTTACGCGGCCTCGGCGCAACGGTGTGGGTCACCGAAATCGACCCCATCTGCGCGCTGCAGGCGGCGATGGAAGGCTATCGCGTGGTGACGATGGAGGACGCGGCCGACAAGGCGGATATTTTTGTAACCGCCACCGGCAACTTGCATGTCATCGCCCTCGAGCACATGAAGAAAATGAAACATAACGCCATCGTGTGCAACATCGGTCATTTCGATTCGGAAATCGACATCGCATCGCTTCGCCAGTACCGGTGGGAGAACATCAAACCGCAAGTGGACCATGTGATTTTCCCCGACGGCAAGCGCCTCATCGTACTTGCCGAGGGACGCTTGGTGAACCTGGGTTGCGCCACGGGACATCCTTCATTCGTGATGTCCAATTCCTTCACCAATCAGGTCATTGCGCAGATCGAGCTCTATCAGCATGGCGCCAAATACGAGAAGAAGGTGTACGTGCTGCCCAAGCACCTCGATGAAAAGGTGGCGCGGCTGCACTTGAAGAAAATCGGAGCCAAGCTCACCGAGCTCACCGACGAACAGGCAAAATACATCGGCGTGTCCAAATACGGCCCGTACAAGTCCGATCACTACCGGTACTGACCCGGCGCGGGTGTGCCAGATGGACCTCAAAATCAGGCTGCTCGACGCACGGCACACGGTGCTGCTGTACGGCACCACGCCGCCGCGCGCGGGTTCCACAGAAGACGCCGTTCAGGCTGCGGCCGGGAAGCTGGCCGCGCGGCTCGCGACGCTTCCGATCGACGCGGTCGTCGTCTACGACATCCAGGACGAGTCGGGCCGCAAGGAGTCGCCGCGACCGTTCGCGTTCACCGGCACGATCGACCCGCGTGAATATTCGCGCGTGCTGACGCGGCTCGCCGGAAAGCCGGCCATCACCTACAAGTGCGTCGGCGAAATGCCCGAGGACGCGTGGAACGCGTGGCTCACCGAAAGCGCGCGCGACTTCGGCATCGGGTTCCTGTCCATCGTCGGCCGGCCGACCTCGGGCGTGCGCTATCCGCTCGCGCTGTCGCGCGCAATCCAGCTTGCCGCCGGCCACGAGGCGCGCTTCACCGTCGGCTGCGTGGTGATCGCCGAGCGGCATTCGGCCGAAAGAAGCGAATCGGCGCGCATGCTCGCCAAGGGCCTGCAAGGCTGCGGCTATTTCATCTCGCAGACCGTGTACCACGCGCGCGCCACCGAGCGGCTGCTGCGCGACTACCTGCGCGACTGCCGCGGCGCAGGCGTCGAGCCGCAGCGCGTGGTGCTCACCTTCTCGCCGGTCGGACGCGCGAAGACCCTGGCGTTCATCAAGTGGCTCGGCGTGAACGTCCCGCCCGAGACCGAGCGCGAGATCCTCGGCGCGGCGAAGCCGCTTGCGAAATCGATCGAGATTTGCCGCGACAACCTGCGCCGCATCCTGGAACACGACTATTTCAGCAAGGTGCCGCTCGGCATCAACGTGGAAAGCGTCTCGATCAACCGCGACGAGATCGACGCCTCGGTGGACCTGTTCCACGCACTTTCCGAAGTGCTCGCCGCGCGCACGCGCTAGAGACCATGTCCGACGCCTTCGTCGCGCACGTGCTGGAACTGATCGCGGGCCTCGGCCGCGTCGAGGCGAAGCGCACCCTCGGCGACCCTCTCAATCTATTGGCGCTTGCCATCGTGCTTGCCGTGGTCGTCGAATTCTCCTGGCTGAACTGGCTGCGCACGCCGGAGGCACGCTTCTCCGATCTTTTCGTCGCCGGTCAGGCGGAGAGACTCAGGCCGGATCCCGATATAGTCGTCGTCGTCGCCGACGAGGACAGTTTGGAGCGAATGGCCGACTACGCGGGGCGCTGGCCGTGGCCGCGCTCCGTGCATGGCGAACTGGTGCAGGGCCTCGCCGCACAGAAGCCGCGCGCCATCGTATTCGACATCCTGTTTTTCGAGCCGGACACCTACCGGTTGGATGCGGACGAGTTGTTCAACAAGGCAATCTCTCCCCACAAGAACGTGTTCTTTCCGACTGCACGCCAGGATGCCGCGGCAGACCCTTATGGCGTGCCGCTCGCGGAAATGCAAGGCGCGCTCGGCGCGGTCGCCGGTGCGCGGGCCGACCGGAAGGCCACGTTGAACATCGGCCTGCCCAAGGCGTTGCTGCCGGAGAACTGGCGCCTGGGCACAATCGATTTTCTTGCCGACCGCGATGGCGTCGGGCGGCGGTACTTCGTGTATCAGGACGCGTATGGCTGGAAGATTCCTTCTCTTCCCGCCAGGGTGGCGCAGGACCTCGGACTGGCGGTGCCTGATGTCAAGTCCATCCTACTGAGCTGGCCGGGTGGCAAGGCTGCACGAGCGTACGTCTCCTACGCCGACCTCTACGTCGATTTCAACAGCCAAAAACGCAAGCGTGATCCGAACGAGTTCAAGGACAAGATCGTCATCATAGGCGTCACGGCGACCGGGCTGCACGACATCCGACCCACTCCGGTGAACATACGCTCGGATGGCGTCGATATCCTCGCCACGGCGATCGACAACCTCAAGAACGGAAACTACCTGTCGCAGGTATCGGTTGCCTGGCCGGCGGCTTTGACCTTGATCGTGCTGGCGCTGCTGTATGCGGGATTTCGCGCCCGATTCAATACGCTGAAGATCGGCGCGGCGCTGGCGGGGGCTTCGGCCGTTCTGCTAATCGGGCAGTACCTCGCAGTCGGCAAGTTGCTGCTGGTGCCGGTGCTGCGGCCGCTGCTGTTCGGCTGGGCGTTCTATTTCATCGCCGCGTTGCAGGAGTATCTGCGCGAGCGGCGCGGGCGCGAGCAGGCAATCGCGCAGTTTTCCCGCTTCGTCAATCCGCACGTGGTGAAGGAGCTGATGGCGCACGGCGGACTGTCACGCGAAGGCCAGAGCCGGCAGGTGACGCTGCTATTCTCCGACATTCGCGGCTTTACCGCCTTGTCGGAATCCCGCACCCCCCAACAAGTTGTGGATCTGCTCAACCGCTACTTCAGCCGCCAGGTGGACGTGATCTTCCGCCACGGCGGGTGCGCTCGAAAAATTCATCGGCGACGCCCTCATGGCGATCTGGGGTGCGCCGCTCGACGACCCGAAGCACGCCGAGAATGCAATTCGCTGCGCACTGGACATGGCAGACACGCTCGAGGCATTCCGGAAGGAACTCGGCGACATGGGTGGCGAATTCGACGCCGGCATCGGCATCCACTCGGGCTCGGCGGTGGTGGGCCTAATCGGTTCCGACCAGCGGCGTGAGTACACCGCCATCGGCGACACGGTCAACCTGGCGAGCCGCATCGAAGGGCTGACCAAGGGCGTGGCGAGAATTCTGGTTTCCGAAGACACCCTGCGGCTGTGCCCAGACGCCTTTGACTTTGTTCCACGCGGACGCTATAAAGTCAAAGGCAGAACGCAGGAGGTCGAATTGTTCGAACCGGAGAGAAAATCCGCATGAAACGCTGGGCATGGCTTGCCGCCGTACTTACCCTGTTCATCCCGCCGGCACACACAGCCGAAACCGGCTACACGCTGGGCCCGACCGAATTGAAGGCGAAGCCTTTTCTAGACGCGGAAACGGTGACGACGCTCGCTGAGAAATCCCAGGTTGAGATCCTGACCCGCCAAGGCGCCTGGATGCAGATCAAGACCAAGGAAGAGCAGCAGGGCTGGGTGCGCATGCTGTCGGTGCGCCTCGGCAATCCGGACCAGAAACCCCAGGGCGGCAATCTGTTGTCGGCCATTGGATTCTCCAACCGGCCGCGACCAGTGACGACCGCGACGGTGACCACCGGCGTGCGCGGCTTCTCCGAGGAGGATCTCGCCAAAGCCGCGCCGAATCCCGCTGAAGTGGTAAAGATGAAGGGCTTTGCCGCGACCCCGGCTAACGCGCAGCAACTGGCCGCCAAGGGCAAACTAGGGCAACACCAGGTCGCCTACTTCGACGAAAACGGCAAGCCGCTTAAGGAAACAAAATGAGCTCGATGCGCTTTGCTTTCATTCTGCTCCTATCGGCGTTGGCGCTCAGTGGCTGCTCGCAACAACAGACCCAGGCCTTCTTTCGCAACATCAACGAGTCGGGCGGTCTGCAGCAATCGCTCAAGAACCTGCGCGAGCCGACGCAGGCCGAGGAGATCGAAATCGGCGACGGCATTGCCGAAACGCTGCTCGGTGCCCGCCCGCTGTTCAATGACGCAGAGCTGCAGCGCTACGTGAATGCCGTCGGCATGTGGGTGGCACAGCAGTCGGAACGGCCGGACCTGCCTTGGCATTTCGGCGTCAACGATTCGGACCACATCAATGCGTTTGCTGCGCCGGGCGGCTACATCATTGTCACCAAAGGCATGATGAAGCAGTTGCGCAACGAAGCCGAGCTTGCCGGTGTGCTCGGTCACGAAGTGGCGCACGTGACGCAGAAGCATCATCTCAAGGCGTTGCGCAAGTCCGCCGTGATGAATCTGCTGAGCGCGGGGGCGGCGGCGGCTACCGCCGAAAGCCGGCACGCCGATCTGGTGCAGAAGTTGGCGGGTCCAACCAAGGAGCTCTACGCCCGCGGTCTCGACAAGACCGACGAATACGAAGCCGACCGTATGGGAGTGGTGCTGGCGGCGCGGGCGGGCTATGATCCGTATGGATTGCCGGCGGTGCTGACCACGCTCGCCAGCGCCGATCCCAAGGATAATTACCTAACGCTGCTGTACAAGACCCACCCGCTGCCGCAGGACCGGCTCGACAAGCTCGCGCCCGGCTTGGCCACGCTCGACGGCATCAAGGCGCCGCAGAACATGATGCGCTTCCAGCAGTACACCGGGAAGTTGCATCTCTCCTCGCAGTAATTCCCCGGGGTTGCGAATGGGAAGCCGAATTTTCCTCTTGATCCTGTTCGCAGCCTTCTGTTTTCCTGCGCAGGCCGCGCGCTTTGCCGGCACGCTTGAGCCCGCGGGCGGCAGGCGCAAATAAAAGCATCGCGCGCAGCGTGACCCGAAAATCAAAAAAAGCGAAATCCGGCGCGGTGCGGCGCGCGCTCCGTCCGGACCTCGACCTGAGCCAACGGGAATTTGACACGCTCAAGCGGCTGAGCACGCCGCACAAAATCCAGGAATATTTAAACGGCATCAAGGCCAACTTCGAACCGCACGGCGACACTGTCCTGTCGGTGCGCGAAGTGCTGAAACAGCGACGCGCACATTGCATCGAGGGAGCGCTGCTCGCCGCCTGCGCGCTGTGGATCCAGGGCGAGCCGCCGCTGCTTCTCGATTTCAAGGCCGTGCACGACTACGATCACGTGGTGGCGCTGTTTCGCCGCGGCGGGTGCTGGGGCGCGATTTCCAAGACCAACCATCCCCAGCTGCGTCACCGCGACGCCGTGTACCGCAGCTTGCGGGAACTCGCGATATCCTATTTTCACGAATACACCAACAAGAAAGGCCGCCAGACACTGCGGCAGTATTCGCGCGCCTTCGATCTGCGCAAAGTGAATCCCAAGCTGTGGGTGACGAATGGCGACGATTGCTGGAAGGTGGTGGAGATGCTGGATGAAATCCGGCACTACCCGCTCATAACCGCAAAGCAAGCGCGGCTTCTGCACCGCCGCGATGCGTTTGAACGCAAGACCGGAAAGCTGCTCCAGTATCCAGCGCCGCGGCGGAAGTAGCGCCTACGCTTCGCATTGGAAGCGAAATTGACTCCGCCCCCATTTTTTAGAGTTTAAACCGCCATGACGCAGGACACCAAGAAAACCTTTCACCGCAGAGGGCGCGGAAGACGCAGAGAAAATCGAACTCTCATGTTTCAAGACCTGACCCCGGGTTTTCCTTTTACTTGTTACTTGGGCGGCGCGGGCATGGCGGACGAGTGATGATCGACGATCAACCATTTTTTTCCCTTCTTCACGTAGGTAAAACTGTAGCGCGCGGGGAGAGACTTAGCCTCGCCGTCTTTTACATAAGAGAACGTGTAATAGCCGGTGTTGATGGCGGTGTTGCCATATACCCGGATTAACTGGTCTCCGAAACTGACTTTGTGGGCCGGTAGCGCCGCAAAGGCTTTCACAAAATAATCCCGAATCGCTTCCGGATCATCCCCCGTTTGGGAGATAGCGTTCCCCACAGCACGCCATCCTTGGCATAGAGCGCGAGGATCTTGTCGGGGTTGTCGTCCGTGAAAACCTCCGCCCATTTCGCGGTGGTGGCAGCAACCTCCTCCTTGGGCCCCGCCCAAGCACTGGGTACAATTACCAACAGGATAAGCAACAGCAAAGAGTAGATAGAGCGTCTCATGATTAACCTCCCTTGGTTTGGTTATTGGCCCGCTGTGGCCGAAGTACGGCTAGGGTAACCTTTTTGGATATAGGCTGGATCGATGGCGGAGTCAAGCACTATCCATTTGATAAAAAGCCCGAACTGTTTCTAAACCCTCGGTAAATTGATTCCAAACCCCATTTCCTACCGCGCCCAATAATAAGCGCATAAACAAAGCGCTAATCATCCCCTGGTGATGCCGTGAGCAGCGGGCGCATGGCGGTAAGCAGGCTCGCGAAGAGCTGGCGGTTTTCGCCTTCCCATTGGGCTAGCTTCTGCTTGATGTTCCAGCGCTGCATCGGCATGGCGAAACAGGCCGGGCAATTTTCCGTAATCACCGGCAGCCCGGTGCTTTTGGCAAAAGCATGGGTTTGCCGTTCGCGCACGTAAACGAACGGGCGTACCACCCGCAGATCGCCGTCGTCGTTGACATAATGCGCGCGCATGGTGCGCAGCTTCCCGCCGAACATCGCGCTCATCATGAAGGTCTCGGCGAAGTCATCCAGATGCTGCGCCAGCGCCAGTACATTGCAGCCTTCGCGCCGCGCGGCGCCGTAGAGCATGCCGCGGCGCAGGCGCGAGCAAAACGCGCAGAACGAAGCATTGCCCATTTTTTCCTTGGCGAGCTCCAGCACCGGGTAGCTTTCATAGAAATACGGCACGCCCAGCCCGGCCATATAGGCCTTGAGCGGCTCGGGATGGTATTCCGGCGATTGCGGATCCACAGTCGCGGCGGCAAGCTCAAACTTCACCGGCGATTTCGCCTTAAGATGCAATAACACATGCAGCAAGGACAAACTGTCCTTGCCGCCGGACAGGCCGAGCAATACACGGTCGCCCGGCCGAATCATCGCGTAATCGGCAATCGCCTTGCCGGCGAGGCTTAATAAAGTGCGCGGGGGTTTAACCGGAACTGGTGTCATATGTTGATACTCCTGCCGCCGTCCACAGCAATAATCTGACCCGTAATATAAGGCGCATCGTCAATCAGGAAATATACCGCCTTGGCGATGTCTTCCGGGTCGCCGACGCGCTTCAACAACGTCGAATGGATAATGCGCTGGCGCGAGACTTCATCCGACCACGCCTCGTCCTCCGGCCAAACGATGGCGCCGGGCGCGACGCCGTTCACTCTGACTTCCGGCGCGAGCTCCCGCGCCAGCGAGCGCGTAAGGTTTACCAGCCCGGCTTTCGCCGTGCTGTACACCACGTAGTTCTTCATCGGCCGCTCGGCGTGGATGTCCACGATGTTGACGATGCAGCCGCGGTTTTTCCTGAGCTGCGCCACCGCCGCCTGCGACAGAAACAGCGGCGCCTTGAGGTTGGTGCCAACCAAATCCTCCCACACCTTGTCGCTGATTTCCCCGAGCGGCGTCGGGAAAAAGCTCGAAGCGTTGTTAATCAGCACATCCAGCCTGCCAAAGCGCTTCACCGTGTCGTTCACCAGGTTCGGCAGCCCCGACAGATGGAGCAAATCCGCTTGAATCAATGCCACCGAATCGGCGCGCTTCAAATTGAGCTCGGAGGCGAGCGCGCGCGCTTCCTTCGACGAAGTACGGTAATGCACCATGATGCCGGCGCCGCGCGCATGCAGATGGCGGCAAATCGCGGCGCCCACGCGCCTAGCACCGCCGGTAATCAGCACTACTTTGCCTTGCACCCCGTTTCTCCGCTATATTGCAGTGAAACTGAAATTTTACAGCAATTCTGATGGCGTCTCCGCCATACGCGCTTTCAACCGATGCCACTTCCTCCGCCCAGCGCCGAAGCGCAGCAGCACAGTGACCAGCTTTGCCAGCTGATTCGCGGTGAAATCGCCGCGAACGGCGGCAGGATTTCCTTTGCCCGCTACATGGAGCTCGCACTTTACGCGCCGGGGCTGGGCTATTACAACGCCGGGGCGCGCAAGCTCGGAGCCAGCGGTGACTTCCTCACTGCACCCGAACTCTCGCCGCTGTTTGGCCGGACGCTGGCGCAGCAAGCAAAGCAGATACTCGAGCAGGGCTACGACCAGATCCTGGAAATCGGAGCGGGCAGCGGCGCGCTCGCCGCCGCCCTGCTGGAAGAGCTGGAGCGGCTCGGACGCCTGCCGCGCCATTACCATATCCTGGAAATCAGTCCCGATTTGCGCCAGCGCAGCCGCGACAGGCTTGCGGCCCGCGTGCCGCATCTGTTGGAGCGTGTCGCATGGTTGAACCAGCTTCCGCCCGCGTTCTCGGGCCTCATCATCGGCAATGAAGTTCTCGACGCAATGCCGGTGAATGTCGTCGTGATGCGCAAGCGCGACATACTTGAAGCCGATGTCCAGTATGACACTGACAAAAACGGATTGGGCTGGCACGAAACGCGCGCGCCCGATTCCTTGCGCGAAGCGGCCTCGCGGCTCAACCTCCCCGCGGACAATTACCGGACCGAAATCGGACTTGCCGCGCAAGGCTTCTTGCACTCGCTGGCAAGCACATTACAGGAGGGCGTTGCATTGTTCATCGACTACGGCTTCCCGGCGCGCGAGTACTATCATCCGCAGCGCAGCCGGGGCACGCTGATGTGCCACTACCGGCACCACGCGCACGCCGACCCGTTTTTCCTGCCCGGGCTGCAGGACATCACCAGCCACGTCGACTTCAGCGCTATCGCCCGTGCCGGCGTGGACGCGGGCTTAAGTCTGCTCGGTTACACCGGCCAGGCGCAGTTTCTGATTAACTGCGGCATCACCGAAATTCTTGCCGAGGTTCCGCCCGACGATGCCGCAGCTTACCTGCCTCTGGCTTCGGCCGCGCAAAAGCTGTTAAGCCCCGCGGAAATGGGGGAGCTGTTTAAAGTGTTGGCGCTCGGCAAAGGCTTTACCGAAAAACTACTAGGCTTTGCCCGCGGCGACAAGAGCGGAATCCTGGGCTAGCCGGCACCGCGTTTGGCGGAAGCTTCCAACATCAAGGCGGCGATTTTCTTCTCCAAGCAGACGGGACAATAGCAACCCGACTCGGAGTTCTTCATCGGCATCACCGCCGGAAAATTCTGGCTGCACCAGCACGTCTGCTTGCCCAGCGCGTAATCGCAGACAAAAGCAGCGCCGCATTCAGCGCAGTGTTTGTTGGGTTTATCCATGGGCTCTTTATTGCGCGATGAGGTCGCAATAATAAAAGAGGTCACGTTGACTTATTTGACTTTTTTTAAAATGCACGCGGTCCTTGAATAACGGCCCGTCATACACAAAGCTGTGAAACTCGCCGTTTTCTCCGCAGGGATCAACCCCTGCGGGAAGGCTTTGCAGAAAATCCTCGTTGATTTCCCGGCCCGCGAACGAGGCATCCAGCGCGCGGCTGTCCACGCACACGGTGATGCCCTTGAATCCCAGCTCGATGAAGTCCCGGGCCAGCCGGCGGCTGTCGGTTTTCCAGATGGGAAACAAAGGCTGCACGCCGACTTTTTGCAAAAAACCTTCCCGATAGTCGCGGATGTCTTCCAGGAATATGTCGCCGAAGGCAATGCCTTCCACGCCGCGCCGCTTGAGCCTCTCCAGCATGCCGCCGAATTTTTCTTCATAAACGGCATTGCCTGGATTGCGTGGAAGAGCGAGGGTGTATAGCGGAAAACCCAGGGCGCAAGCCTGCGTTTCCAGAAGGGCCTGCGGCACTTCGTGCATGACGATTTTGCCTTCGCCCTCAATCACGGTGGTAATCAGCGCCAGAATCTCGCATTCACCTTCCTGCAGCAGCTTGTGCAACATGAGCATGCTGTCCTTGCCCCCGCTCCAGGATAAAATGATTTTCACAGAATGACTCAGGGCAACACGGCTCAAACGCCACGACTGGCAGGAACGTGAAACGCGGTGGCGACTTTGAGCAGCCCGTCGCCAAGCGTATAGAACAGAGTGACGCTGTCGTTGACTTGAAGCGCATCGCCGATGCGCAGGCCGCCACCGCGCCGCTGCTGCAGCCGCGTGGCCGGATCGAAAGCGGTGACGGCGGGAGCAATCACCTGGAAGGAATTCTCAAGCATTTGCTCGAACGCCAGTGCGCCTTGCGGATGATCTGCACGCTGCGCATCAGTTCCCTAAATGGTCATCCAGATGGCCATCATGTCCCGGCGCCGCTGCAAGCGCAAGCCTCACGCATCCATCGCCATGAACAAGTTGTTGAGCGACTCGGCGAGAGTGGGATGGGCAAAAATCCCTTCCTTGATTTGCGCGTAGTGCACCCCGCCCATCATTGCCATTTGCAGCACCGCCATGACCTCGCCGCCCTCGACGCCCAATATGGTGCAGCCGAGAATCCGCCCGCTGTCCGCGTCCACGATGGCTTTCATGAAACCGCGTGTTTCTCCCATTTCGATCGCCCGCGCCACGTGGGTCATCGGCAGTTTCGCGACGCGGAAGTTGCGCTTCTGTACCCGCGCCTCGGTTTCGCTAAGCCCCACGCTTGCCAGCTGTGGATCGATGAACATGGTGTTGGGCACCAGGCGCCCATCCACAGTGGCATTCCCGCCTTCCAGCCAGTTCGCGCGCAGAATGCGGAAATCGTCATAGGAAATGTGCGTGAACGCGGGGCCGCCCTTGACATCGCCGATGGCGTAGATGCCCGGGACATTGGTTTCCAGTTTGTTATTGACCTTGATAAAGCCCAGCTTGTTGGTCTCGATCCCCGGCGCCGCGAGATTCAATTCCGCCGTGCTGGGCACGCGCCCCAGCGCCGCGAGCAGGTGCGAGCCCGCCACCGTCTGCTCTCCCGCCGGCGTCCTGATGTTCACCTCGGTCCGGCCGTTTGGCTGCAGGGAAATACGCACGACTTGCGCATTAAGCAAAATCTCGAGACCGTCCTGGCGCAGGATTTTCTGCACTTCCTCGGATACATCCGGATCTTCGCGGTTGATCAGCCGGTCATCACGATGAATGATGGTGACGCGGCTGCCGAAGCGACGGAACATCTGCGCGAACTCGAGGCCGATGTAGCTTCCACCCAGCACCAGCAGATGCTTGGGCAGCGCCTGCAGCTCCATGATGGTGGAAGAATTAAGGGGCCGGGCTTCGCTCAATCCGGGTAGCGGCGGCAGCGCGGGAGTGCCGCCGGTGTTGATGACGATTCTGTCTGCGGTCATTTCCCTCGTTCCGCCGCCGTTCAACCGCACCTCCACCGTGCGGTGATCCTTGAATCGCGCCACGCCGAAAATGAGCTCGAGATTGGGCGTGTTCTCCAGCCGGTCCTGCCCGCCTTTGCGGAAACTTTCCACTATGGCTTTTTTGCGCGCGTAAACTTTGGCCATATCCACGCTCACGTCCCCGGTGTTGACGCCGTAATTCGCGGCGCCGCGCGCCAGATACGCGATGCGCGCGCTCGCCACCATGGTCTTGGTCGGCGTGCAGCCGACGTTGACGCAGGTGCCGCCCACATGCTCGCGTTCGATCACTGCAGTCTTCCAGCCGGCCTTGGCGAGCGTCCCGGCGAGAGGCTTGCCCGATTGGCCGGTGCCGATGATAATTGCATCGTAGTGTGCAGGCATACTCGCTCCTTTGCGCCGTGTTGAGTCTGGCACAATTGCAGGTTAGCACAATATAATCACGCTTACCCCGGGCCGCTTAGGAGCAGGAGCGCATCAGCAAATTTCCAAACCGTATGAGGCTGAAACTTTATTGCTTGGTCCTGTTTTTTGCTGCCTCGGGCGCGGCGCTGGCGCAGCAACAGGAAAGCGTAAAGACCGCGGGGCCAGCCAAATGGGAGCAGGGACCGCATGGCCTGATGCTGCTGCGTATCCTGCCGTCCGGGCCCAAACCCGAAGAGTTGCCGGAACCCGCCTCGGCGGGAGCGCGGACGCTCACCCGCTATTGCGTGCAGTGTCATTATCTGCCCAGTCCCTACATGCACACCCCGGAGCGCTGGGAAGTGGTGGCCGAGCGCATGGTGCGGCGCATGCAAGGGGAAGGTAATCTCGGTGTGGTGATGAAGGAACTGATGGAAGACGTGGAAGCGCCGTCGGAGGCGGAAGTCGAGAACCTGCTTGCCTACTTGAGCGAATATGGGCAGAAAGCGATAGACCCCGGGCGCTATCCCGATCTCAAGACCACCACGGCGGGTCGGGCTTACACCGAGGCCTGCATACAATGCCATGAGCTGCCCGATCCCAAGCGCCATACCGCCAAGGAGTGGCCGGAGGTGGTGGAACGGATGCAGAAGAACATGGCGTGGGTGGGCGTGATCAAGGGCAAGGGCCTGAATCCTCACCCGCTCAAGGTCGAGGACATCCTTGAATTCTTAAAGCGTCACAGTCGACCTTAGCCGTGCCGCTCGATGAGGATGGAGAGGAATGCCTTGTTGAACTGATTCTGGCAGGGATTCGAGGCCTGGATCAACGACGAGGCTTTGATTTCAACCACGGTGACCGGGGTCGAGGCAATTACCGAAGTCTTACGCTCCGCGGTGGCGGCGCGAAAGTACAGCATTTCCCCGAAACAGTCGCCGCGCTTGAGGGCGTTGAGGGGTTTGCCCTGCCTGCTGACCGTGACCTCGCCTTCGGCGAGGACGTAGAAGCAGTCGCCCTGGTCGCCTTCGCGGATGATCACCGTTCCTTTTGGCAGCTTTTTCCAGGCCGTAATGCGCAGCGCTTCCCAGATTTGCACGTCGTGAAAATCGCGGAAAAACGGCAGGCTTTTTATGATGTTGAATTTTTCGGTTTCCGGGATGTTTTCACCAGGCATGACCAGGTTCTTGAACGCGCCGGTGAGATCCCTGCCGAATTCGTTCCAGTTCCGATAGCGCAAGCTCAAATCCTTTTGCAGCGCGCATAACACGATGCTGTCAAGTTGCGCAGGAAGATTGCTCCGGTGCACGCTGGGCGGAAGTGCGTCAATGTTGAGGATCTGGTAAATCAGGCTCGCCTTGCTCGCGGCGTTGAAGGGAAACTTCCCGGTGAGCAGCCGGTACATCACCACTCCCAGCGAATAAATATCGGTTTGAGGCGTGAGCGGCTGTTCGCGCAGCTGCTCGGGCGACATGTAAGCGGGCGAACCGACGCCGGTTAATTGCGTTTCTTCCGTATCGCGCAGGAGCGCCGCTCCGAAATCGCTGATCTTGATGTCACCATTGCTTTGCATCAGGATATTGGCCGGCTTGATGTCGCGGTGGATTACCCCGGCGTGATTGGCGAACTCCAGCGCGCGGCTGGATTTAAAGGTGATTTCCACGACTTTCTCCAGGGGCAGCAGATGATCCACGCTGCAGTACTGGTCGAGAGTGCTGCCGTCGACATATTCCATCACGATGTAGCTCATCGCTTTTTCCACTACCGCGTCGAGAATACCGACGATGTGCGGATGCGAAAGCTTGCCGGCAAGCGACGCCTCGTTCAGGAAAGCTTTACGGAAAACCTTGCGGTCCTCGGGGTTGCCAATGTCTTCAGTGCTCACCAGTTTGATGGCCACCTCGCGCCCGCCAAAGGGGTCACGCGCGAGATAGACGCGGCCGGTCATGCCGCGCCCCAGCTCGCGGATCACCGGATACTTGCCGATTTGTATAGGAACGAGAAGTCCCATTGCCGGATTTGCCATCATCGATTAAAGCGTTGCGTATTTTAAGTGATTGCCGAGTGCTGCACAGTGAACTGCGTCACATGGGCACCGCCATGCCGCGCTTGACGGCCGGCCGCGCCGCAATGGCGTCAAACCAGCGCTTGACGTTGGGGTACTCCTCAAGCCGGATTTGCTGCCACTCATAGCGCGCCACCCAGGGAAAAGTCGCGATATCGGCAATTGAATACTCATCCGTAAGATATTCGCGGCCCGCCAGCTGCCGGTTGAGCACGCCGTAGAGCCGCGCGGTTTCCCTGCTGTAGCGCTCGATGGCATACGGTATTTTTTCCTTGGAGAAACGCAGAAAGTGGTGCGCCTGACCGAAAAACGGGCCGACATTGCCCATCTGGAACATCAGCCACTGCAACACTTCGTAGCGCGGCAAAACCGCCCGGGGTAAGAACTTTCCGGTTTTCTCCGCAAGGTAAATCAGGATCGCGCCGGATTCGAACAGCTTGAATGGCATACCCTCCGGTCCTTGCTCATCCACAATCGCCGGAATCTTGCTGTTCGGGGAAATCGCCACATATTCCGGCTGGAACTGCTCGCCCTTGGTGATATCAACGGGGTGCGCGCGATAGGGCAGGCCGGTTTCTTCCAGCATGATGGAAATCTTGCGGCCGTTGGGTGTGGACCAGGTATAAAGGTCTATCATTTTCAATCCTGTGCCATAATTTTGCGGAATCATCGGTTGCCGCGTTCCGACATCCAGCGGGTAACAGGATTCCCGGCTTTAAAAAATAAAAAACGCCGATGGTGACCCACCGGCGTTGCAATATGCGGCTAATACGCCTTCGGCTGGCCTTGGCGCGTTTCCCGCCGGGACTTCATGTGGTTGTGGATTTCATCCAGCGTGACCGTGCCATTCTTATCGGTGTCTATGGCATCGAAGTTCTTGTAGACATTCGGCATGGCTTTGGCTTCGTCCTTGGTCAGCGTGCCGTCGTTGTCCTTGTCGGCTTTCTTGAAGCGTTCCTCACCGCGGTGATGCGCGTCTTTATGATGCGCTTTGGCAAACGCGCGAATTTCATCCATGGAAACGGTGCCGTCCTTGTCGGCGTCAATTTCATCGAAATGCTTGGCGACATGCGGCATGGCCTTGGCTTCGTCCCTGGTCAGCGTGCCGTCGTTGTCCTTGTCGGCTTTTTTGAAGTGCTCTTCCATCCGGTACTTTTTCTCGCCGGGCTTTCCGGCGTCATCGGCGAGCGCGAACGCGGGAACCAGCAACAGCAAGGCAATCAAAACGGGTTTTAGCATGATGTTCTCCTCTATTCAGTAATGGGGCACTGGATAAACGTTTCAGTAGGCTATCAGTTTACACAATCCGTTCGCCGGCAAGCCAAGTGTCGACCGCGGCGGTACGCGCCATGCGTATCCTGGCCGCGATTTGCCGGGAATCTTTAAGCCGTTTGGCGATTTTGCCGGCATCCACGCCTTTTGCCGCGCGCAACGCGCCTTGCAGGCGGGCGGCCTGCGCAAAAATCCTGGTCTCGTAACCGGGACGGCCGTAAAAATCACAGCCGCAGGCGTCCAGGAACTCGGCAAAACGCTGCGGCTTGCGCAAAGCATCGGTTGCCTGCAACAGCTTGACGATGCTTGCCGCGTCAAGCTCGAGCGCGCGGTGCGCTTCGCCATGATGGCGCGCCGTAATCACGGCCAGATCGCGGCAGGCGGCGGGAACCCTGATGCGCTTGCACAATGCTTTCACCAATTCCACGCTCTTCGTTTCATGGCCGGGATGGCGCGGCCAATCTTTTTGCGGCGTCACCCCCTTGCCCAAGTCATGGGTGAGCGCGGCAAAGCGCACCGGCAGCGAAAAATTCCTGGAGGCGGCATAGTCGATCGCCAGCATGATGTGCATGCCGGTATCCACTTCCGGATGCTGCTCTTTCGCCTGGGGCACGCCAAACAACCGGTCCACTTCCGGCAGGATTTTGGCGAGCGCCCCGCACTCGCGCAGTACTTCGAACATGCGCGAGGGTTTCGCTTCCATCAGACCCTTTGAAAGCTCCTGCCACACGCGTTCCGCCACCAATGCATCCACTTCGCCGTTTTTCGCCATCTCGCGCATCAAAGCCATGGTTTCCCCGGCCACTTTGAAGCCGTAGCGCGCGGCAAATCGCGCCACGCGCAGGATGCGCACCGGGTCTTCGGTAAAAGCCGGGCTGACATGGCGCAACACGCCGGCCTGCAAATCCTTGATGCCCCCGTAAGGATCAATTATTTTGCCGCGTTCATCCCTGGCAATGGCGTTGAGGGTGAGGTCGCGCCGCGCCAAATCCTGCTCCAGCGTCACATTCGGCGCACTATAAATCCTGAAGCCTCTGTAGCCGCGCGTGGTTTTGCGCTCGGTGCGGGCGAGCGCGTATTCCTGGTGCGTTTTCGGGTGCAGAAACACCGGAAAATCCTTGCCCACCGGCTTGAAGCCCAGGCGCTGCATTTCCTGCGGCGTGCTTCCCACCACTACGTAATCCCGATCCGTCACTTTGAGGCCCAAAATCTCATCGCGCACCGCGCCGCCTACCGAATAAATTTTCATGGGTTCAGGACTGAGGTTTGAATTCGGGAATGATTTCGCTTTCAGTTTCGGCTTCCGTCACCCATTGCCGCACGGCGGGAAGGCCAAGCAAATGTTCCGCGCAAACTTGCGCCGAAGCGACTAGTTCGACAGCAGAGGATAGCCCGTCGTGCCGGCCGCAATATTGTTGTCGCCAGGACACGGTTCATTCAACCAAGCGTTGATGATTTCAGCTTTTAAGTCCCTGGCATTCATTGTGACTACGCATATCAGCATCTAAATATTGCCCCTGCGCGCCGCCGGGGCGCCTCGGATCACGGTGAGCACAGCTTGGTGCGGAGGCGGGGGCAGCGGCTGCAAGAAACATCTTCTATCCGAGGCTTTTGCGGCCGCTCCCGCACTCGGGCTTCGCCCACCGTGTCGCGGCCGCCTCCAGCAATTTAACCTAGCGCCCCGCCTTGTAGCGGAACCACCGATACCGCCCGCGCGGCGTTCCACCCGCAAGATAAAGCGGCACCGCCGCCTCCAGCGCGGCAGGCTGGAAGCCAAAAATTTCCGGAAAAGCACAGTCGCACACGCTGTCGATTCTCATCGAATAATAGTTGTCGCGGGTCATGAGCTTGACCGGCAGGAATTCCATGCTCCAGGCTTGCAAATACGACAGCCGGTCGCTTAAGCCAACAATCGGGCGATAGCGGCCGGTGAGCACCGCCATGTATTTCACCAGTTCACGCAGCGTATACACTTTTGGCCCGCACAGATCGTAGCTTTGGCCAAAGGTTTCAAGCCTGGCGAGGCTGTCCACAAACACGCGCGCCACGTCTTCCACAAAAACCGGTTGGAAGCGGGCGTTGGGGCAGGCGAGAAACAATACGGGAAAAAACCTGAGCAGTTTCGCAAATAGGTTGAGAAACTTGTCTTCACGCCCAAAAATCACCGAAGGGCGAAATATCGTGACTGCCGGCGCCCTGGTTTGATTCTTGAGAGTCGCCTCGGCTTCGCCTTTGGAACGCAGATAAGCACTGGGGCCGTTCACATCAGCATTGAGCGCGCTCATGTGCACCAAGCGCGGTATACCGAGGCGCTCACATGTTCTGGCGATGCGCTGCGGCAGCTCCACATGCACGCGCTGGAAATCGCCGCTTCTCTCCTCGTGCAGAATCCCCACGAGATTGATGACCGCGTCCATTCCCTCAAGCATTTGCTCAAGCTGTGCATCATCGTGCACGTCCGCCTGCACCACATCCACGGTGGGCAGAACGATGAGCCCCTTGGAGCGCTCGCGGTTGCGCGTAGTCACCCGCACTTTTTTCTCTTGTGCCGCCAGCAGGTGGACAATGTGCCTGCCTACAAATCCTGAACCGCCAACGACACAAACCTTATCCAGTTTCACGCCCGCTACCTCTCGTCTTGCAACGAACGGCTCTGCGCGCGCGGCGGGACGGTGCCGAGCAAGCCTTTCAGCGTGAGCGGCTGTTGGCCAAGGATGCCGGCGTAATAGAGTGTGTTGGAGAGCACTTTTTTGACGTAGCCGCGCGTTTCGTTAATAGGAATGGTTTCCACGTAAATCGCGCCTTCCAGCGGCACCTCCGCGCTCCATTGCCGTGCCCGCGTCGGTCCGGCGTTATACGCCGCGGAAGCCAGCACCATCTGGCCGCCGGAAATATCCAGGATGTGTTTCAAGTAAAAAATGCCAAGACTGAGATTGGTCTCAAGGTCATTCACCTTGGTATGCCGGTAGCCCTTGTGGCCGATGCGCCTGGCCACCCATTTGGCGGTGGCCGGCATGAGCTGCATCAGCCCGCGCGCGCCGGCGCTGGAATGCGCGTCGAGCTCGAAACGGCTTTCCTGGCGAATCACGCCATAAAGCCAGGCTTCATCGAGCTCGGACTGGCGCACGTATTCCTGGACATGCTCGCGGTAGGGAGCGGGATAGCGCAGGCTGAAATCATGCAGCTGGAGCGTTTGGTTCGCGGTAAAGACGGCGCGCTCATACAACTGGTGGCGCCGCGCTATTTCCGCCGCGGCCACCAGCTGCATGTCGTCGAAACTGCGAATCACCCATTGCCACTCGAGGTTGCCTTCGTAGCGCAGCTCCAGCCGGTACAGCGCCAGCGCGCGCTGGATGGAGGGCAATTGCTCGATTGCGGATAATTCCTGTTCGCTCGGCCTGTACGTAACGGCGGGTGCGCTGTGCGCCACGCCCAGCTCTTCGCTGGCCAACTGACCGTAGTAATGATGCTCGTTTGCCAGCTCCTGCAAAATCGCGTCGCCCTCGGCATTTTTTCCCAGCTCCCTGAGCGCCCGCGCTTTCCAGTAGCGCCAAGTGGGGTCGCGCGCCTCGATGACCGTCATCGCTCCGATCCCGTCGAGTACCGCCTGCCAGTCCAGCGCGCGTAAAGCCGCACGCGTCTTCCAGCCAAGCTGCTGGTCGTTGAGCAGATTCACCGGCACGTTGGCAAACCAGTTAAGCGCGTCGGGCTCGTGCTTGAGCGCCGCTTGGTACGCCAGCTGGCCCCGGACATATTGTTGTTCCTCTTCGTCGAACGCGTCCGCCAGCTTGTTCCAGAAGGACAACGCCCGTTTCGGCTCATTGCTTGCCAGGCGGTAGAGCGCGAACAAAGTGAGCTCATGGCCGAGCCGGGTCTTCATATTGTAGGTCGGTTTGGCGAGATAACGCTCCGGCCGGTTGGCGATGCTTTTGAATAGGCGCGGATTGGGCGCCAGTTTCGCCGGAAGATATTGGATGACGCGCCTCGCGGCGCCGAGGTTGCCGGCTTCCAAGGCGAGGCGCAACCGCTGCCACACGTCCTCGATGTCCAGCGCCTGGTGGACAAACATCTCCTGAAACAGCGGCGTGCAACTGTCGGGCCGCTCCTCCGCGGAAAACCAGAGGCTGCGCGCCTCGATGAACGCCGTGTCATCTTTATTGCGCAGCCGCCCCTGCAGCGCATAACAGGTAAGCTCCGCGCTTTCATTGCGCAGCGGCGGGAATTCAGCGGCAAACAACTCCCACCGGGCCTTGCGCGCCAGCACTTTCAGCCATTCCGCTCGCAAGCGGTTGGCCAGCAGCGTATCGCTGTAACGCCAGATAAACGCCCTTACCGTTTCCGGCGGCGCATCCTCCAGCCGCGAGCGCAATTGCCAGTAAGCGCTGTAGGGTTCCAGCACATAACCCTGCAGGCGTTTGGCGTATTGGTCCAGGCGAGGGATGTTGCCGCCCGCGTAGGCTGCGCGCGCCGTTAAAAAATCATCGCCCTGGTCCGCGCGGGCAGGCCAAGCCAAACTCAACGCGGCGCACAGCGCAAACAAAGAAATTCGGGTTCCTGCTATAGTCTGTCTCATGGAGGATTTAGCATACCACGACCGGATGCAAGAAATAAGGTATGAACACAGCCGAACTCAAAACCTGGCGCAAAGAATTGCGTGCCGAACTGATTGCCCGGCGCCTTGCGGCGAATCCCGCGGAGCGCAGCGCTTGGAACGACGCCATTAGCAATCATCTCGAGCGCGCGTTTCCGAATCTGGCGCGCGGCGTGGTAGTTTTTTGCTGGCCACATAAAAATGAATTCGATGCGCGCTTCCTGATGCGTAAACTGCGCGAACGTGGCGCGGTCACGGCACTGCCTGTCGTCGTCGCGCCTAAGACGCCGCTCATTTTCCGTGAATGGCATCCCGGCGTGAAAATGGCAAACGGCGTCCTCGACATTCCCTATCCGGCGCAATCATCCGAAGTCGTGCCGGATACGGTGCTCTTGCCGATGAACGGCTTTGATGAAGAAGGCTACCGCCTGGGTTACGGCGGCGGTTATTTCGACCGCACGTTGGCAAGCTTGAATAAAAAACCGCTGGTGATCGGCGTAACTTATGAACTCGCAAGGCTTGCCACTATCCATCCGCAGGCTTACGACCTCCCGATGGACTTCATCGTCACCGAACGCGGGGTGTATGAGCGAGGCAGTGGCAAAATCGAACTGCTGGCTCGCCGCGGACAGAAGTACAAACCGGGACCATACAGCTCGCCCCACGAAATCGCCCCGGATTATTTTGGCGGCGAGAAAGGTTGATTCCGCTTAACTCAGAAACAGCTTGTAAGCAGGGTTTTTGGTTTCGTCCCAATAGGCGTAGCCGAGCTTGGCGAGAAATTGGCGGAATTCCCCCATCTCCCGCGGCGGCACCTGCATGCCCACCAGCACCCGGCCGTAGTCCGCGCCATGGTTGCGGTAGTGGAACAGGCTGATGTTCCAGTCCGAGCGCATGCTGTTCAAAAACTTCATCAGTGCTCCGGGACGCTCCGGAAATTCAAAGCGGTAAAGCAACTCGTTGTCGGCGAGCAAGGCATGGCCGCCTACGAGATGGCGTACGTGGAGCTTGGCCATTTCGTTGTCGGAAAAATCCAGCGTGCGCAGGTGATGCCGCTTCAGCGTGGCGACCAGTTTTGCGGTCTCCTCGCTGTTATGCACCTGTATACCGACGAAGATATGCGCTTCATTCGGGTCGGCAATGCGATAGTTGAATTCGGTGATGTTGCGCTTGCCCAGGAGCGAGCAGAATTTCTTGAAGCTCCCCGGCCGCTCGGGAATAGTCACGGCAAGGATCGCTTCGCGCCGCTCGCCGAGTTCGGCATTCTCGGCAACGAAGCGCAAACGGTCGAAATTCATATTGGCGCCGCAGGCAATCGCCACCAGCGTTTTGCCCTTGAGCTTCTTGCGCTGAACATAGGCCTTGGCGCCGGCCACCGAGAGCGCGCCCGCCGGCTCGAGTATTGAGCGGGTATCCTCGAACACGTCCTTGATGGCGGCGCAAATCGCATCGGTGTCCACCAGAATCATGTCGTCCACATATTCTTTGCAAAGGCGGAAGGTTTCCTTGCCCACCTCTTTCACAGCCACGCCGTCGGCAAATAATCCCACCTGGCTGAGTTTTACGCGCCGGCCGGCCTTTAGAGAGCGCGTCATGGCGTCCGCATCCTGCGGCTCCACGCCGATGATTTTTATTTCAGGCCGCAGGCGTTTCACGTACGCCGCCACTCCGGAAATCAGCCCGCCGCCGCCTACGGCAACGAAAATCGCGTGAATGGGTTTGCTGCACTGGCGCAGGATTTCCATGCCCACCGTGCCCTGACCGGCGATCACATCCGGGTCATCGTAGGGGTGAACGAAAGTGAGCTTGCGCGCTTTTTCGAGCTTGCGTGCAGCAGCATACGCTTCGTCGTACGAGTCACCGTGCAACACGACTTCCGCGCCGCGCGCCGTCACCGCTTGCACCTTGATTTGCGGCGTGGTCGCCGGCATGACGATGACCGCCTTGCAGCCGAGCTTTTGCGCGGCCAGCGCCACGCCTTGCGCGTGGTTGCCGGCGGAAGCGGCGATTACTCCGCGTTGCAACTTCTCCTCGGAAAGCTGCACCATCTTGTTGTAGGCGCCGCGCAGCTTGAAGGAAAACACCGGCTGCATGTCTTCGCGCTTCAATAACAAACGATTGTGTATTCGCGCGGAAAGGCCGGGTGCAAGCTCCAGTGGCGTCTCGTGCGCCACGTCGTAGACGCGGGAAGCGAGAATTTTTTCCAGATAATCCGTATGCATATCGAAATAGATGGCACAAACCAGCGCAAAGGTTAGCAGGATTTTCAGCTGTCAGCCATCGGCGTCCAGTTGTTCACCGCCGATTTGTGCAAAATTCGGCCAGACGCTATTCTAGCCGCCTGTGCCTAGAGAACTAAAAATGACCCGGGATGAATTGAAACAGGCGGCGGCGCGCGTGGCAATCCAGTATGTGCCGGAAGGCTGCGTAGTCGGCGTGGGCACCGGCTCAACCGCCAACTATTTCATTGCCGAGCTCGGCAAAATCAGGCACAAGCTGGAAGGCGCGGTAGCCAGCTCCGAAGCCACGGCGCAGCGGTTGAAAAACCTGGGCGTTCCGGTGCTGGATTTAAACAGCGTGAACGAGCTGCCGGTTTATGTGGACGGCGCGGATGAAATCACCGAGCACCTGCACATGATAAAAGGCGGGGGCGGAGCATTGACTCGGGAGAAAATCATCGCCGCGGCGGCGAAGAAATTCGTGTGCATTGCCGATCGAAGCAAGCTGGTTGATGTGCTTGGCAAATTCCCGCTCCCGGTGGAAGTGATACCGCTGGCACGAGGCTATGTGGCACGTCAGCTCGTTAAATTGGGCGGCTCCCCCCAGCTGCGCCAGGGCTTCACCACCGACAACGGCAACATCATTATCGACGTGTACGGCCTCACGCTTCATAATCCCCCGGAGCTTGAAGAAAAACTCAATCAAATCGACGGCTTGGTATGCAACGGGATTTTCGCAAAGCGCCCGGCGAACGTGCTGCTTTTAGGAACTGCGGACGGGGTGAAGACCTACACCTAGGCGCGAAGTCTTCACCTCTTTACTTCATTCACCTCATTCACCTCATTCACCTCTTCACTTCTTCGGTGGCACGTAGCCGGACGCCACCTCCGCGCCCGCGCCGAAGAAATGCTTTTCCATCTGCTCGGCGAGATATTTTCTTGCTTTCGAATCGGCGAGGTTGAGGCGGTTCTCGTTAATCAGCATCTTCTGGTGCTCCAGCCAGCCCCCCCACGCCTGTTTCGAGACGTTCTCATAAATGCGTTTTCCCAGTTCCCCCGGATAGGGCGGCACATCCAGGCCCTCAGCTTCGTGTCCGAGCTTCACGCATTTCACCATCCTGGCCATTGGCGTTCCTCCGGAAAGTATCGTTTTATTATACCGCCGTTCCTATATGGGTTATCGCCACATGATCGGCGTGCGGCTTTTCCAGATAATAGCCCTGTAACATGTCCACGCCGAAACCTTTCAGCATCTCCAGTGTTTCTTTGTCTTCCACCGATTCCGCCACGGTAATCTTGCGCATGCCTCGCGCCACATCCACGATGGCCCGGACGAATACCTGGTTGTCGCTGTCGTTGGGCAAGTTGCGGATAAACATACCGTCAATTTTCACGATATCCACTTGCAGGTGCTTGAGATAGGCAAACGAGGAAAAGCCGCTGCCGAAGTCGTCCAGGCAGACGCGGCAGCCGGCTTGGTGCAGCGCTTCGATGAAGCGCTGTGCATCGTGCAAATCCGCCACCGCCGAAGTCTCGGTGAGCTCCACGATCAGCCGTTTGGGATTCACGTCGAGGCGGCGCAGTTCGTCGCTGATATAGTGCGGCAGTTTCGGGTCGTCGAACGAGCGGGCGGAAATGTTCACGGAGATCGGCGGAACTTTGCCTGAGGTCGCCAGCAGGGCGATGCATTGGCCAATTACCCAGCGGTCGATTTCCAGGATTGCTCCGCTTTTTTCCGCGAGCGGGATAAAGCTCACCGGCATGACGATGTTACCGAGATTTTCCTCGTCCTTCATTCGCACCAGTGCCTCGATGTGCGAAAGGCGGCCATCATCGGCGCGGTACACCCCCTGGAAATCCAGATAGAGCAGGTTATTGCGCAGCGCGCTGCGGATGCGTTCGTTCCACGTGATGCGGGTGAGCATCTGTCGCGAGGTATCACTTTGCTGGGCGTAGATGCGCCAGGCGTTTTTGCCCGCTTCCTTGGCCTGGTACATCGCCGCATCGGCGTGCGCTATGAGCTCCTCCGCGTTTTGCGCATGATCGGGAAACACCGCAATCCCCAGGCTGGTGGTCAGCCTCAGGTTATGCCCCTCGAAATGGAACGGGATCTGCGGAATCGAATGCACCACGCGTTCCGCCAGCACCTGCAATTCGTCCTCGCGCACATCCGGGACCAGAATGGCGAACTCGTCTCCCCCCAAGCGGCTGAAGATTTCGTTGCGCCGCACCTGCGTACCCACTTCCGCGGCCACGCGAATCAGTACGGAGTCGCCCGCGCGGTGGCCGTAGGTGTCGTTAATGACCTTGAACTCGTCTAGGTCAAAAAACAAAAGCCCCATCGCGGAATTGCGGCGCCCGGCGTCCGCCAGCATGCGCGTTAATTCCTCCTGGAAGCGGTGCCGGTTGTAAAGCCCGGTCAGCGCGTCGCGCTCGGCCAGATAAATTATCTGATCGGCGGTGCGGCGCTCCTGGGTGACATCCTTGAATAGCCACAGCCGGCCCATATACCGGCCATCAGCGCCCGGGACGGGATAGCTCGTCTCCAACAACATGCGCCCATCGACCAGCGTGAGTTCATAGTTGTGGGAACTCTCCTTGGTCTGAATTATTTCGTGCACATGCTGGGTATAGTCCGCGGAACGCGCCAGCTGTTTTTCCAAAGTGGCCAGGAGCTCGTCGGTCGACGTGCCGGCAAGCTGGGTATCCGCAGGCAGCTCCCAGACGCGCAAGAACGCCGGATTGTAATAAGCCGTGCTGTTCTGGTTGCCGACAAACAGGATGCCCAAGTCCATCGCGTTAAGTAATGAATTGAAGCGCGCTCGTTCTTCCTGCGCCTGGGCGTAGTACCGCTGCTGATACTGCTGTGCCTGTTCGAGTTGTTGCACCGTGGCCAAGATCTTCAGTTCCGCCTGCTTGCGTTCGGTGATGTCGTGAATGCTGCCGCGGACGCCGAGATGTTCACCGCGGGCGCCGTAAATCGGCTGCCAGTCCGCTGCCGCCCAGAAGCTAATGCCATCCTTGCGCAGCACGCGGAACTCGAAGCCGCTGCCGCTGGTAGTTTTGTTGTCCAGAATGCGGCGCGATCCTTCGCGGAAGCGATCGCTGTCCTCGGGATGGACAATCGCTGCAGGGAAGCCTTGCATCTCCAGACATTCCTGCGGGGAATAGCCGGTGAGCCGCTGCACCGAAGGGTTCACCCACACTACCTTGCCGGTGGGGTCGGCCCACAGCTCCCAGTCATAGCTGTAATCGGCAATCGCGCGGAATTTCGCTTCACCCTCTTTAAGCGACTTGACCTGATTCTGCACCGCCTCGGCCATGGCATTGAAGGTGGTGGAAAGCCGGCCGACTTCGTCGGACGACACCACCTGCACGCGCACCGCATAATTACCGCCCGCCACCGCTTTTCCCGCATCGGTCAGTTCCTTAAGGTTCCGCGTCAGCCAAAAACCAAGCCCGAGGAAAAGCAGCAGCGAAAGCAGCACCTCGGCAACAGCAATCACCGAACTTTCGAGAAAAAGTTTCTGCTTGGCGGCGGCGAGAAAATCGGTGGAAATGCCGAGGCGCAGCCGGCCGTAGCTTTTGCCTTCTTGCTCGATCGTCACCCAGCTTTCGTAATGCGAGGCTGCCGACGGTTCCGCGCCGGCGAGAATTTCACCTTTATCGTTAAACAGTTCCACGTAGGCGAGTCTTTCTTTCGCCCGGACTTCCGCGAGGATTTGTCTGGCGGAAGCGATGTCACCGTCGGCCAGTGGCCCGGCGAGCGAAACGTTGAGAAGGGGGCCCAGCATCTTCATCTGCAGGCGCGCTTGCTCGTCGAGCACATTGTCGATAAGCCAAACGCTGTTGGCGACCAGCAGGGTGAGCATCACCGCTTCCACCACGAAGCTGATCAATACCAGCTTCAGGCGCAGCGATGTGGTGCGGAAAAACCCTATCACGGTTTGACTCCCCCTGTGCGCCGTCGGCGTGACAACGCTTTTGTCACAGGCGCTGCAAAAACACTTTCGAGCGGCGCTGGTAATTGTAGAGCGCCTGCTTCTCTTTCGGCAGCTGCTCGAGACCCGTTTCCCTGAAGCCGCGCTCGATAAACCAGTGCGCGGCGTGCGTGGTGAGCACGAAAAGCCGCTTCATTCCCGCTTCGCGCGCCTGCTTTTCCACGTGTTTAAGCAGCGTATCACCGCAACCGCCGTTGCGGTAATCCTCGCTTACCACTAGACACGCCAATTCACCCGCCCCGTCCCCGGGAAAAGGATAAAGCGCGGCGCAGCCGATAATCACGCTATCGTGCTCGAGCACGCTGAAGCGGCTGATTTCCCTTTCCAGCCGCTCGCGGGAGCGCCGCACCAGCACGCCTTCTTTCTCCAGCGGCTCAATCAGAGCCAGTATACCGCCCGCGTCTTCGATCCGCGCCCGGCGCAGTTTTTCCAATCCGGATTGCGTCACCATGCTGCCGATGCCGCAATGGGTAAAAAGCTCCAACAGCACCGCACCGCTCACATGACGCGACAAAAGATGGGCTCGCGGCACACCCTGGCTGCAGGCGCGCACCACACAGGGGAGATAAAGTTGAACATCACCCGCAAGTTTTCTACTTTTTGCCAGCAGCTTTTCCGCGTCGCGCGCAGTAAGCTCGTTCAGCAGCACGCCCGAAGTATCGGTGACCCCGGTTTCGTCCATGAGGAAAATCAGCTTGTCGGCGTGCAGCGCGATCGCCGCCGACGTTGCCACATCTTCCAGCGTGAGGTTGAAAATCTCCCCGGTCGGCGAATAGCCAAGCGGCGAGAGCAGCACCATCTCGCCGTCGTCAAGACGCTGTTGAATCGCCTGCGCGTCCACTTTGCGCACTTCGCCGGTGTGCTGCAAATCCACGCCGCCGATCACGCCCATCGGCTTGGCGGTGACGAAATTGCCGCTCGCCACGCGGATTTGCGCGCCGGCCATCGGCGAATTGGGCAGGCCCATGGAAAGCAATGCCTCGATTTCCACGCGGATGCGTCCCACCGCTTCCTTGGCGCATTGCAAAGCGGTGTCGTCGGTCACCCGCAGGCCCCGCACATAACGGCTTGCATGCCTGAGCGCCTTGAGCCGCGCTTCGATTTGATTGCGCGCACCGTGCACCAGCACCAGGCGCACGCCCAGACTGTGCAACAGATTGAAATCATGGGTAAGTTCGACAAAGCCGCCGTCGCCCACCACTTCGCCGCCGAAGGCGATGACAAAGGTGCGCCCGCGGAACGCGTGAATGTAGGGCGCGACCGAACGTAGCCATTGCACGAAGGCAATGGCGTCAGTGGGGGTGGTGTGTTGCATACGTTTTAAGGAAACAGCCACGGAAAGCGGCCAATTTTATTCGGTTCTATAAGAGAATCATAGTGGGGAAAGGCCCCAAGGAAAAGGCAAAACCGATTGCCACGCGCAGCCAAAGCGGTTAGAGTGCTGTGCGGAACCTAACAGTTGCAGTAAGGTCACAGTCAAACCTCATCAATTGCGAGCGGCATGAGCATGCGGCGTTTTTTATCAATTGTCTCCCGCCTTACCCTGGGGCTGATGGTATTCGCCCAGTTAAGCCTGGCTGCGCACGCCTGCATTCTTCCTGATTCGGCGCCTAGCGGTGTTTTTAACCCGGCCGCAGACGCTGTTTTCCATCATGCAGACAAGTTCAACCCTAACGCTTGTCACACACACTGCACCGTAGCGAATCAAAATTCCGGCGCTTATGAAGCACCTGCCATACCCGCAGCAACCTTGCCGGTGCTGCAGCTTGCCTTGTTTGAAGTGGCCGCTGCGCCAGCCATGCCTGCGCAGTCTGTTGCACATACCGATCCGCCGCAAACCATCCTATTCTGCCGTTTTCTGAATTAGCCTCCGCTTAAGCGTTATGCACGCGCCGCGCATGCGGCGAATTGGTATTTCGTTTGCGGAGGCATCATGTCATTCAAAATCCGGGCGCGGCTTGCGCTCATTGCATTGTTAAACCTGCTGGCTCTGGCCGAGAGCGCCGCAGCCGCCACGCCCCTTCTTAGCCTGTCCGATGCGCAGCGCATCGCGGTCGAACGCTCACGGCAACTCGCCGCACAAGACTCTGCAGTGGCCGCGTCTCGCGAAATGGCGGTCGCCGCCGGCCAGCTTCCCGACCCGGCGCTCAAGCTCGGGCTGGACAACCTGCCGATTAACGGTCCCGACCAGTTCAGCGTCACGCGCGACTTCATGACGATGCGCCGCATCGGCCTCATGCAGGAGTTCACGCGCGAGGAGAAACGCCAGCTGCGTGCCCAGCGCTTCGAGCGCGAAGCCGAAAAGTCCCTCGCCGAAAAAGTCGCCACGGTCGCCACGATTCAGCGCGACACCGCGCTCGCTTGGCTCGACCGCTACTACGCCGAAGCCATGGCGGCGGTGATTGTCGAGCAGGCCAAGGAGGTTAAGCTCGAAATCGTGGCCGCCGAAGGCGCCTACCGCGGCGGGCGCGGCAACCAGGCCGACGTATTCGCGGTGCACAGCGCCCTGGTCGCGCTTGAGGACCGGGCGAGCGAACTCGACCGTCGCATCCGCACCGCCAAGACCGGCCTCGCCCGCTGGATAGGTGATGGCGCCGACGCGCCGCTGGCGGGCAAGCCCGCTATCGATTCGATACGGTTGGATCCGGGCGCGCTCGAGACCCAGCTCGCCCATCACCCGCAGATCGCTGTGTTCTCGAGGCTGGAAGAAATCGCTTCGACCGAAGTCAGGCTCGCCCAAGCCAACAAGAAGTCGGACTGGAGCGTCGAAGCGACGTATAGCCAGCGCGGCCCATCGTTTTCGAACATGGTGTCGATCGGCGTATCGATCCCGCTGCAATGGGACCAGAAAAATCGCCAGAATCGCGAGCTGGCAGCCAAGCTGGCGATGGTCGAGCAGGCCAAGGCCCAACGCGAGGAGGCACTGCGCGCACACGTAGGCGAAGTGCAGGCAATGGTTGCCGAATGGGAGAACGGCCGCGAACGCCTCGCCCGCTACGCGCGTGAAATCATCCCGCTCGCCAAAGAGCACACACACGCTGCGCTGACGGCCTACTTGGGCGGCAAGGCGAACCTGACCGATCTGTTGCTCGCTCGCCGCAACGAAATTGACGTGCGCTTGCAGGCGGTACAACTGGAGATGGAAACCGCACGCCTGTGGGCGCAACTCAATTTCCTCTTCCCGGACAACGTCGGAACGACCCATACAAGCGTCCCGGCCCAGTCCACCGCAACCCAGACAAAGGACGCAAAATGAAGACCACGAACCTCATCCTCGCGCTCGCCGCCGCAGGCCTCCTCGGCGCAGCCAGTTATGGCCTCTATTGGGTTGGCATGAACCAGGGCATGAAGATGGCGAGCCCGGTTTCCGGCGCCGCGGCGCCTGCGGGCGGCAGCGCGCAACAAGCCGGCGCCATCGACCCCGTTACCGACAAGAAAATCCTTTACTGGCACGACCCGATGAAGCCGGAACAGAAGTTTGACAAGCCGGGCAAGTCGCCTTTCATGGACATGCAACTGGTGCCGGTTTACGCCGGCGCGGATGGCGACGAAGGCAAGGTCACAATCAGCCCGCGTGTTCAGCAAAATCTGGGCGTGCGCACAACGGAAGTCACCCAGGGCGCGCTTGCGCCGGCCGTCGAAGCCGTGGGCAACGTCGCGTACAACGAACGCGACGTTGCCGTGGTGCAAGCACGCAGCAACGGCTTCGTCGAAAAACTCTACGTCCGTGCGCCTCTCGATCCGGTGCGCAAGGGCCAGCCGCTGGCGGAACTGTACGTGCCCGAATGGGTGGCGGCGCAGGAGGAATACCTCTCCGTGCGGCGCATGGCCGGCACCCGGTTGGAAGCGTTGATTGACGGCGCGCGTCAGCGTATGCGCCTGGTCGGCATGAGCGAAGACCAGATCCGATTGGTCGAATCGACTGGCAAGGTACACCCGCGCCTGACGGTGATCGCGCCCTTAGGCGGCGTGGTCGCGGAGCTCGGCGCGCGCGAGGGCATGACAGTAATGGCGGGGGCGCCGCTGTTTCGGATCAACGGACTCGGCACCGTCTGGGTGAACGCAGAAGTCCGTGAAAGTCAGGCAAGCGAAGTACGGCCAGGCAACCTGGTCAAAGCCCGCACGCCTGCTCTGCCCGGCACCGTGTTCAAAGGGCGAGTGAGCGCCATCCTGCCGGAAGTCAATCCGACAACGCGCACGTTCAAGGCGCGCGTCGAGCTCGCCAATCCGGGCGGCCGGCTGGTGCCCGGCATGTTCGCCACTGTCAACTTCACACCGATGGCGCGCAAAGAGGCGCTACTGGTGCCAACCGAAGCGGTGATCCAGACGGGGGCGCGCAGCGTAGTCATAGTGGAGCAGGATGCCGGCAAGTTCGTCCCGGTCGATGTCGACGTCGGTATGGAGGCCAACGGCCAAACCGAAATCCGCAAAGGACTTGAAGCAGGCCAAAAGGTGGTTGTCTCGGCCCAGTTTCTGATCGACTCCGAAGCGAGCCTCAAGGCCACAACGATGCGCATGGGCGATGCGCCCGCGATGGACTCCGGCAAATCCGGAGGCGTGACGCATCGCGGCGAAGGCAAGGTCGAGAGCATCGGCAAAGAAGAGGTCACGCTATCGCACGGGCCGATTCCGTCGATGAAATGGGGCGCGATGACAATGGGCTTCCGTGTCCCCGCCCCGGGTCTACCGAAGAATGTGGCAGTAGGCGACACCGTGTCGTTCGAGTTCCGTCAGACCCAAGACGGGATGTTCGAGATCACGAGCATCGCCCCTGCCGCCGGCCCCGCTCAGAAACCGCTGGACAGCACGATGAAGGACGGCATGAAAGGGATGAAGCCATGATCACCAAGCTCATCCACTGGTCGATCGCCAACCGCTTTCTCGTTCTCCTGGCGACCTTGATGATCTCCGCCTGGGGGGTGTGGGCGATGCTCAGGATGCCGCTCGACGCGATCCCCGATTTGTCAGACGTGCAGGTCATCATCCGCACCAGCTACCCGGGGCAGGCGCCGCAGATCGTCGAGAACCAGGTGACCTATCCGCTCGCCACCACCATGCTGTCGGTGCCGGGCGCGAGAACGGTGCGCGGCTACTCGATGTTCGGCGATTCGTTCGTGTACATCCTGTTCGAAGATGGCACCGATCCGTACTGGGCGCGTTCGCGCGTGCTCGAATATATGAACCAGGTGCAGTCGCGGCTGCCGCCGCAAGCCAAGACTGCGCTCGGGCCGGATGCGACCGGCGTGGGTTGGGTGTACGAATACGCGCTCATCGACAGGAGCGGCAAGATGGATTTGTCGCAGCTGCGTGCCTTGCAGGACTGGTTCCTCAAGTACGAGTTGAAAACGGTGTCCAACGTCTCCGAGGTGGCGAGCGTGGGCGGCATGGTGCGCCAGTACCAGATCGTGCTGGATCCCGACCGCATGCGGGCATTCAACATCCCGCATATGAAAGTCATAGAAGCGGTGCAGCGCGCCAACCAGGAGACCGGCGGTTCGGTGCTGGAACTGGGGGAAGCCGAATACATGGTGCGGGCAAGCGGCTATCTGCAGTCGCTCGACGATTTTCGCAAGATCCCGCTGATGACGACCGAGGCAGGCGTGTCGGTGCGGCTTGGCGACGTCGCGCGAGTGCAGGTCGGCCCGGAGATGCGGCGCGGCATCGCCGAGCTCAACGGTGAGGGCGAAGTGGCGGGCGGCGTCATCGTGATGCGCTCAGGTAAGAACGCGCTCGAGACGATCGATGCAGTCAAGCGGAAGTTGGAAACCCTGAAGACCAGCCTTCCCCCGGGCGTCGAGATCGTGCCGACCTACGATCGTTCGAGCTTGATCAAGCGCGCCATCGCTAACCTCGAGCAAAAGCTCGTCGAGGAGTTCATTGTCGTGGCGCTTGTGTGTGTCATATTCTTGTTTCATCTGCGCTCTGCCTTTGTCGCGATCGTCTCATTGCCGCTGGGCATACTGATGGCATTTATTGTCATGTACTACCAGGGGGTAAACGCCAACATCATGTCGCTCGGCGGCATCGCCATCGCCATCGGCGCCATGGTGGATGCTGCGGTGGTGATGATCGAAAACGCGCACAAGCACATCGAGGCGTGGCACCACGCGCACCCTGACCAGAAGCTTGAAGGCGTCGAACAGTGGTGCGTGATCGGCGACGCGGCGGCCCAGGTGGGGCCGGCGCTGTTCTCCTCGCTGTTGATCATCACCTTTTCCTTCATTCCAGTCTTCACGCTCGAAGCGCAGGAGGGGCGGCTCTTCTCGCCCTTGGCCTACACCAAGACCTACGCGATGGCAGCGGCGGCGGGGTTGGCGGTCACACTGATTCCGGTGCTGATGGGCTATCTCATCCGCGGCAAGATTCCCGAGGAAAAGAAAAACCCGCTCAACCGCGGGCTCATTGCGGTGTATCAGCCGTTGCTCGCCAAGGTGCTGGCTTTTCCCAAAATTACGCTCGTGGTTGCCCTGCTGATCCTGCTCGCGACCCTCTACCCGGCGACGCAGATCGGAGGTGAATTCATGCCGCCGCTCGATGAGGGTGATCTTCTCTATATGCCATCGGCATTGCCGGGCATTTCCGCGGGCAAGGCATCAGAGCTCCTGCAGCAGACCGACCGGCTGATCAAGACCGTGCCCGAAGTCGCGAGCGTCTTCGGCAAAGCCGGGCGCGCCGAGACCGCGACCGACCCGGCGCCTCTTGAGATGTTCGAGACGACGATCCAGTTCAAGCCGCGCGACCAATGGCGCTCGGGCATGACCCCGGACAAGCTGGTCGAGGAGCTCGACCGCATCGTCAAGGTGCCCGGATTGTCCAACATCTGGGTGCCGCCGATCCGCAACCGCATCGACATGCTCGCCACCGGCATCAAGAGTCCTGTCGGCGTGAAGGTCGCGGGAATGAACCTGCAGGAGGTCGACCGCATCGCGGCCGAGGTCCAGCGCGTGGTGGAGCAGGTGCCGGGGGTAACCTCGGCGTTTGCCGAACGCCTGTCCGGTGGGCGCTACATCGACGTGAAGATCGACCGCGACAGGGCATCGCGCTACGGGCTGAATATCGCCGACGTGCAGAGCATCGTCTCGGCGGCGATCGGCGGCGAGAACATCGGCGAGACAATCGAGGGGCTGCAGCGCTTCCCCATCAACTTGCGCTACCCGCGCGAGGTACGCGACACGGTCGAGAAAATCCGCGACCTGCCGGTGCTCACCGAGCGCGGCGCGCAGATCAGGCTCGGCGACGTTGCGGCCATCACCATCAGCGACGGCCCGCCGATGCTGAAGAGCGAGAACGCGCGGCTGTCGAGCTGGGTGTACATCGACCTCCATGGACGCGATCTCAGTTCCGCGGTGCGCGAGATGCAGAAGGCGGTTGCAAAGGAGATCAAGCTCCCGGCCGGCTACTCCATGTCGTGGTCAGGCCAGTTCGAGTTTCTGGAACGGGCCACCGCCAAGCTCAAGATCGTCATGCCGGCGACGCTCGTGATCATCTTCGTCCTGCTTTATCTCACGTTTCGACGCTTCGACGAAGCGTTTCTGATCATGGCCACGCTGCCATTTGCGCTGGTGGGCGGCTTTTGGCTGATCTTTCTGCTGGGATACAACATGTCGATCGCCGCCGCGGTGGGGTTTATCGCGCTGGGGGGTGTGGCAGCGGAGATCGGCGTGGTGATGCTGATCTACGTGAATCAGGCGGTGGCCGCCCGCACAGCCGAGGGGCGCCTTCATAGCGAGCAGGAACTTGTTCAGGCAATCATCGAAGGGGCAGCCCTCCGGGTGCGGCCGATTGCCATGACGGTGGCTGTCATCATTGCGGGTCTACTGCCCATCATGTGGGGTTCGGGAACGGGGTCGGAAGTGATGCGGCGCATCGCCGCGCCGATGGTGGGTGGCATGATTTCCGCGCCGCTCCTTTCCATGTTCGTGATTCCTGCGGTTTATTTCCTGATGAAAAGCGCCGGATTAACGTTGAAGGGGATTGCCGCGAAATAATTTACCCGGTGTATTATTTCGCCTTGAATGGTGCGAGAGGAACACCTTTGAGGACAAGCGCCTTAGCCGCTCGGCTTTCCCATGAGCCTGAACTCCATTGAAAAAAACATTTGCTGCGTGGTCGGCGGCGGCCCTGCCGGCGCCTTATTGTCGCTGCTGCTGGCGCGAAAAGGCATTCGCGTCACTTTGCTTGAAGGGCACAAGGACTTCGACCGGGAATTCCGGGGCGACACGCTGCATCCTTCCGCCATGGAGATCCTGGACGAAATCGGGCTGGCCGACCTGCTGCTGCAACTGCCGCATACCAAGCTGCACCAGCTGACCCTGCGGACTAAAACCGATTCGTTCACCATGGTGGATTTGAGCGTTCTCAAAACGCGTTTTCCCTACATCACGCTCATGCCGCAAGCACGGTTTCTGGAGTTCATTACCGAGCAGGCCCAGAGGTATCCCGGCTTCAAGCTCCTCATGGGCGCCCATGCCCGCGAGCTGATCATGGAGGACGGGATATGCCGCGGCGTGCGCTATCAGGACTTAAACGAGCAGGAACATGAATTGCGGGCACTGCTCACTGTGGCCGCTGACGGCCGTTTTTCCCGGCTCAGAAAACTTGCGGGCCTGGAACCGGTGAAGAGTTCCCCGCCGATGGACGTGTTGTGGTTCCGGCTGCCCAAGCGGCCGGACGATACCCTGGGTTTTGGCGGCCGCATCGGGCAAGGGCATATGCTTGCTATCCTGCCTCGGGAAAACCATTACCAACTCGGCTACGTGATTTTCAAGGGAGGCTATCACGCGCTCCGCGAAGAGGGCATGGAAAAATTTCACCAGTCCCTCTTGTCTCTGGCTCCGGAATTCGCCGACCGGGTGTCTTCCCTGCAAGGCTGGGGCCAGCTTTCAGTGCTATCGGTGGAATCAAGTTGTCTGAAACAATGGTATAAGCCAGGATTGCTGTTCATCGGCGATGCGGCACATGTCATGTCGCCGGTAGGCGGGGTAGGTATCAATTACGCGATTCAGGACGCGGTGGCGGCGGCCAACGTGCTCACTCGCCCGTTACAGCGCGGCGTGGTTAGCGAAAACGATTTGGCCGCAGTGCAAAAGCAGCGTTACTTTGCCACGCGGGTGATTCAGGCCTTTCAGACTTTTATTCAAAACCGGGTGATTAAAACGGCATTGAATCCCGATGCTTCGTTCAGGCCGCCCGCGCTGTTTCGCCTGCCCTTGCTGCGCGCCCTTCCTGCCCGGCTCATCGGCTTTGGAATCCGCAAGGTGCATCTTGAGGAAAAATAGGGCCACAGACGAATTTCATCAGCCCCCATCAAACGGTAAAACATAAAACAAATGTATCCATAGGCGAACGGTCTATTCTGAATCAAACTGCCCACGACTCAGCATGAATTATGCGGGCTGCCTGGGCTCTCCGTGTTACAATGCGCGACTTTTGTCAAACCGTTAGCTCATCATGCCCCGCGCACTCCGCAACATCGCCATCATTGCCCACGTGGACCATGGCAAGACCACGCTGGTGGACAAGCTGCTCCACCAGGCGGGGACATTTGCCGCCCACCAGCACGTGGCTGAGCGAGTCATGGACAGCAATGATTTGGAGCGGGAGCGCGGCATCACCATTCTCGCAAAAAACACGGCGGTCAATTACCAAGGCACCCACATCAACATCGTCGATACGCCGGGTCATGCGGATTTCGGTGGCGAAGTGGAGCGAGTGCTGTCAATGGTGGACGGCGTGCTGCTCCTGGTGGATGCAGTAGAGGGGCCCATGCCCCAGACCCGTTTTGTGACACGCAAGGCCCTGGCCCAAGGTTTGAAGTTTATCGTGGTGGTAAACAAGATGGACCGCCCCGGCGCCCGCCCGGACTGGACGGTGAACCACACCTTTGATTTATTCGACAAACTGGGCGCCGCCGAGGAGCAACTGGATTTTCCCGTCGTCTATGCCTCCGCGCTTAATGGTTGGGCGGTGCTCGATCTTGCGGATGCGCCGAGCAGCGGCGCGGGTGAGGGGCTGTCCATGCGGCCGCTGTTCGATACCATACTCAAACATGTGCCGGTTCCCGTCGGCAATCCCGACGAGCCGCTCCAGCTTCAGATCAGTGCGCTGGATTATTCAAGCTTCGTTGGGCGCATCGGCATCGGGCGCATCCGACGCGGGCGTCTCAAGGCCGCCCAGGACGTTGTTATTTTGAACGGTCATGACGAGCCGAAAAAAGCGCGGGTGAACCAGGTGCTGTGCTTCCAGGGCTTGACCCGCGTGCCCATGGAGATCGCGGAACCCGGCGACATCGTACTGGTGAATGGCATCGAGGAAATCGGGATCGGCGTGACTCTCGCCGACCCGGAACACCCGGAAGCCTTACCTCTGCAGACGGTGGATGCACCCACGCTCACCATGAATTTCCAAGTCAACACTTCACCCTATGCCGGACAGGAAGGAAAATTCGTGACCAGCCGCCAACTGCGCGAGCGGCTGCACAAGGAGTTGCTGACCAACGTGGCGTTGCGCGTCGATGATACTGCGGACACGGATGTGTTCCTGGTCTCCGGGCGGGGTGAATTGCATCTCACCATCCTGCTGGAAAACATGCGCCGGGAAGGTTACGAACTGGCGGTGTCCCGCCCGCGGGTTGTGATTCGGGAAATCAACGGCGAGAAATGCGAGCCGTTCGAAATGCTCACGGTGGATGTGGAAGAGGTCAACCAGGGCGCGGTCATGGAAGCCCTGGGGCAGCGCTGCGGCGAACTTAAGGACATGGCGCCCGACGGCCGGGGCCGGGTGCGCCTCGATTACCGAATTCCGGCGCGAGGGCTGATCGGCTTCCAATCAGATTTCATGACCATGACCCGCGGCACCGGTATCTCAAGCCATGTGTTCGACGGCTACGCCCCGATGAAACCGGAAATCCCCGATCGGCGCAACGGCACCCTGGTTTCGGCGCAACAGGGGGAAGCGGTAGCTTATGCTTTGTGGAAACTGCAGGAGCGGGGCCGCATGTTCGTGAGCCCCGGCAACCGCCTGTACGAGGGCATGGTGATCGGCATTCACTGCCGGGACAACGATCTGGTGGTGAACCCGATCAAGACCAAGCAGCTCACCAACATCCGCGCCGCCGGCAAGGACGAAGCGATCATGCTCACGTCGCCGATTGCGCTTACCTTGGAGCGGGCCGTCGAGTTTATCGCTGACGACGAACTGGTGGAAATCACCCCCCAAACCATCCGCATCCGCAAGCGCCATTTGAAAGAAAACGAGCGCAAACGGGCTTCGCGCGAAGCCGCCTAACAACCCGGCTGACAGAGTACCTTAATACTCGCAATGACTCTGCTTTTTCCTGAAACGCAGTAAGCGTGCGGCATGGCCCGGCTGCGGTGTCCAACGCCGATGTTGCCCCGCTTGTCTATGGTGATGATGCCCATATCCGCGCGCGGTTCCGCCGCCAGGAGCGACAGCACTTCATCCACGGCCTGCTGCGCATTTCTGCCCTGCGCCAGCAGATCGCACACCGATTTGGTCACGAGGTAACGCATCGCCACTTCGCCCAAACCGGTGGCGGATGCCGCGCCCATGGGCATGGCGTAATTTCCCGCTCCCAAAATAGGCGTATCGCCGACCCGCCCCGGGAGCTTCAGCGTCAATCCGCCGGAAGAAGTCGCCGCAGCCAAATCACCGCGTTTATCCAACGCTACCGCACCCACCGTCCCGCCCGCAAGCTCTGGATGGCGCTTTAACAAATCCCGCAGGCGGCTTTGGCTTTTTACCGCAGACAGCGCCTTTCGTTTCTTCTGCCAATCCGCCCGCCGCTCTCGCGTCACCGGATCGTAATCGGCAAAACCCATGGCGCGGGCAAAGTTGAGCGCGCCTTCGCCGGCGAGCAGAATATGTCCAGTTTCCTCCATGACCTTGCGCGCGACCCGCACCGGGTTTTTGACGCGGGATAGACAAGCCACGCCTCCTGCGCGCAGTCCCTTGCTCATCATGACACTCGCGTCCATCTGGGCTTCGCCGTGCAAGTTCAGCGCGGAACCAGTGCCGGCGTTGAACACCGGGTTGTCCTCCAGCAACACCACCGCGGCGGTCACCGCATCGAGCGCGGGTTTGCCTTGCGCAAGCAATTTCGCTCCCGCTTTCACCGCGCGCCTCACACCCTGTACCGCCGCGTGTTTATGTTCCGCCTTCCAGTCTCCTGATCCTCCATGAACGATGATCGCATACATGGGTTAAAAGTCCCCCCACAGCGTCTGCATCGCGGCTAGCGCGGCGATTCCTGCGGTTTCGGTGCGCAGGATGCGCCGTCCCAGCGCGACCGATTCAAAACCGGCGGCGCGGGCGCGCTCGCCGGAGAGCCTGACCACGCTGCGCTGAGTGGCGAGCGTATGAATGGCACTCACGCCCAATTCCACCGCTTTCTGCACGGTTAAATCCATTTTGTCGGCGGAAGAAATGGCTTGCGCCAGCATGATTTGCAGCGGCGATTCGCGCTCGATATTTTGCCATTCGCCTGTCAGCACCGTCACTTTGGTTTTGACTATGCCGGTAATCCTGGCCGGATACTTCCCGCCCTTGCCATTGAACAACACCATCGCATCGCCTTCCTTGAGGCGCAATACCCTCGCGGCGTGATATGCCGCCACCTCATCGAGGAAAATTTCCCGTCTGGGATCCAGTTCGCCGGAATAATAAAAGCGCGGAACAGTCATAGGCTAAGAGCCACTAAGAGAATAAGGGCGATAGGCGCATGATAATATAAAGGCAGCAACGATTAGGAAGGAGAAGTCTCATGGTGAGCCTGCAAACACCGGTTTGCGATTTCGGCTGGAAAGCGGTGGATTTCGACCTGCCCGGGGTCGACGGCAAGCGTTACACGTTATCGAATGTGCGCGGCGAAAAGGGCCTCCTGGTCATGTTTATCTGCAACCATTGTCCCTATGTGAAAGCGGTGCGCAGCCGCATCGTGCGCGACTGCGCCGAGCTCAAGCAGCATGGCATCGAAGCCATCGCCATCATGTCGAACGACACCGCCGATTATCCTGAAGATTCATTTGAAAACATGATCAAAGTCGCGCGCGAATTCAAGTTCCCGTTCCCTTATGTGCTCGACGAAACCCAGGAGGTGGTCAAAGCCTATGGCGCAGTATGCACGCCGGATTTTTACGGCTTCAACGCTAAACTGGAGTTGCAATACCGCGGCCGGCTCGACGCTTCGCGCAAGGACGCCGCGCCCGACGCGAGGCGCGATTTGTTTGAGGCCATGCTGCAGGTGGCGCGCACCGGCCAGGGGCCGCTGGAACAGATACCCGGCATGGGTTGCTCGATCAAATGGAAGCACGATGCTTGATGCGGTAATCAGCGCGGTGCGTGAAGTAGCGAAGCAGCAAATCATGCCGCGCTACCTAAAGGTCGCACAGCAGCGCAAATCCGACGGCACCCTCTACACCGAAGCCGACATCGCCGCGCAGGAAGCGCTCGCGCTAAGGCTACGCGAGATTCATCCGAGTCCTGTCCTCGCAGAAGAAATGAGCCACGAGCAGCAAGCCGAGCAGTGGCTCGCGGGTGAAGCTGGCCTGTGGTGCGTGGACCCGATTGACGGCACCTCCAACTTCGTCAACGGCCTGCCTTATTTCGCGGTGTCGGTAGCGTTGATGCGTAAAGGCAAAAGCGTGCTCGGCGTAATTTACGACCCGGTGGCGGACGAAATGTTTTACGCCGAAAAAGGCCGCGGCGCTTATTTGAATGGCGAGAAGCTCCCCATCAACGAATCCAGCAGGGAACTGCGTCAATGCATGGCAAGCATCGATTTCAAGCGCATTGGAGCCTCATTGCGGCAGGCGCTTGCCGGCAGCCCGCCTTACTCCTCGCAGCGCAATTACGGCGCGAGCACGCTGGAATGGTGCTACGTCGCCGCCGGGCGCTTCGATGTATATTTGCACGGCGGGCAAAAACTATGGGACTACGCCGCCGGCTCGCTGATTCTCGAAGAAGCGGGCGGCATGATGTGTTCGCTTAAGACCGACGATTTCTGGGCCGACGACTTGTGGAATCGCTCGGTAATCGCGGCACGCAACCCGGCTTTGTTTGAAGCCTGGAAAGCCTGGCTGCGCGCGCGGCAGTAACGGGTCGGATCGTATTGAGGTTTGATGCCTCAGTGCAGGAACTTGCCGTCCTTGCCGATGATGGTCAAGTCCACAAACTTCGAGGCGCTGTGGTTGGCCGGGCTGAAGTTCACGCTAAAGCCGCCCAAATCCCAATCCTGAATCTTTTCCAGCGCCGCAATGAATTTCTCGCGGGTCGGGTCTTTCCCTGTTTTCTTCAAGCCCTCAACGAATACTTTCGCGGCAATATAACCTTCCAGGGTGGAGAATGAATACGGGCTTTGCGGAGCGAACCGGGACACGACTTTTTGATATTCCTTGACTATTGGAATGCTCGGGCTCCAGGGAAACGGCACTTAGTCCGGCCTCTTCGCCGTACATTTCCAGCGCGGTTTTGCGCGCAGCGTGGCAGCATAGTCCGGCATGGAACGTATGGACGGAGCCCAAACCAGCTGCCTATACCGTGGCTTTGTGCAGCTGCCGCTTGAAGTGGTGAATGGTGCGCCGGATTAGTTTGAGCCTGGAATGATCATGCGCGACCATGGCTTCATCGCGCTTTTGCTTGAGCGCTTTGATCTGCGCCTTGATGGCGGTCTTGTCCACACCCACCACCTGATGATGCGCATGCATGTCAATGTTGAGCGCCTTGCACAAGGCGGCCAGCAAATGGTCTTTATTAAGCTGCGTGTAGCCTTGCACCGCCTCGTGTTCGATCCCGGAAGTAATCTGGCGAAGTTCGGCGACAGTTTTGCCCTTCAGTTCTTCAAAGGTGTGAGCCATGTTTCCTCCTCAAGGGGGTCCCCGAATTTTACATCGTATCGCGTCTCGAAGAACATTTCCCTGTTTTGCCCATCGAAACCAGTATGCGGCAACCGCGGAACTTCATTGTGAAGGCAGAACGGGGAGGTTAAAATAGGTCCATGTCGTCCGTCAACCTGACCAATCATTTCCTGATCGCCATGCCCAACATGGCGGATCCCTATTTTTCCAAAAGCCTGACTTTTATTTGCGAGCACAACGAACAGGGCGCGCTCGGCGTGGTGGTCAACCGTCCGATTGACATGACGCTGCAGGCGCTGCTTGACCAAATCAGCATCCCGCTGGGCGAACCGCGCCTGAAAGGCATACCCGTGCATTTCGGCGGACCGGTGCAGATTGACCGCGGCTTTGTATTGCACCGGCCGCTCGGCGCCTGGCAATCCACACTCGCCGTCAATTCGGAAATTGGCCTCACCACTTCCAAGGATATTCTGCAGGCGGTAGCGCGTGGTGAAGGCCCGCAACATATTCTAGTGACCCTGGGTTATGCCGGATGGGCGCCGGGGCAGCTCGAGCATGAGCTTACGCAAAACGCCTGGCTTTCGGTGCCGGCGAATCCTGATCTGATGTTCAACCTTGCCGCCGAAGAACGCCTGGCCGCGGCGATGGAATTGCTGGGCGTTAATTTCGCTAATTTGTCGGAAGATGCGGGGCACGCCTGAGATCAGTTAAAAGTTATGAGTTGAGAGTTGAGGTGAAAATGTGGAGAGCGAGGAGCAAAACAACAGCGTGGTAAAAACAAAATCTACCCCTTACCCCTCACCCCTTACCCCTCACTCCAAAACCGGAACGGTTTTGGCTTTCGATTATGGCGAGAAACGCATCGGCGTCGCAGTGGGCGATTTGAGTGTGCGCATTGCCCATCCGCTCACCGCCATCGAAGCAACGCAGGCTGCCAAACGCCTGGATGCGATTACGGACCTGATCGAAGAATGGCGGCCTGCGCTTCTAGTAGTCGGCCTGCCGTCGCATATGAACGGCGCCGAGCACGAAATGAGCAAGCGCTGCCGCAAGTTCGCGCGGCAGCTGGAACAACGGTTCAGGCTGCGCACCGCTTTGGTTGATGAACGCTTGAGCTCCCACGCCGCCGAACTTTCGCTCAGGGAAAGCGGCGCGGCGCAAACCAAAACCCGCATCGACCAGCTGGCCGCACAACAGATTTTACAGGGCTATTTCGATGAACTTGCCTGATGCCGAACAATTGCTCAACCAGCTCGCGGCGCAAATCCGCCCGCGGCTGCAGGCGGAGACGGCGCTCATCGGCATCCACAGTGGCGGCGCCTGGATCGCGCAGCGGCTGCACGAGCAGCTCAAAATCGCCACTCCGCTTGGGTTTCTCGACATTTCGTTCTACCGCGACGATTTTGCGCGCATTGGCCTGCACCCGCAGGTCAAGCCTTCGCACATACCCTTCGATGTCGAAGGACGCAGCATCATTCTTGTCGACGACGTGCTCTACACCGGCCGCACGGCGCGCGCGGCGATGAACGAGCTTTTCGATTACGGCCGGCCGGCGAGCATTGACCTGGCGGTGCTGGTGGACCGCGGCGGGCGCGAGTTGCCGGTATTCGCGCGCTACAGCGGCGCAAGCCTGGAGCTTGCCGACAGCCAGAACATCGAACTCAAAAAGGACAAGAACGGGCGTTTGAGCCTATGCCTGAACCAGACCTAGCTCCACGGGTGGGCAGGCTTTCGCCAATGGTGCTATAATCCCACCTGCACGTAACATGCACAGCAATCCGCAGCTCAACCAAAACGGCGAACTCCAGCACTTACTCACGATCGAAGGGCTGCCGGCAACACTTCTAACCCGCATTCTCGACACCGCGCAATCCTTCATCGGCGTCACCGAGCGCGAAGTCAAGAAAGTCCCGCTGCTGCGCGGCAAGGCAATATTCAATCTCTTCTTCGAAGCCAGCACCCGCACCCGCACGACTTTTGAAATCGCGGCGAAGCGGCTCTCCGCCGACGTCATCAACCTCAACATCAGCACCTCCTCGCAGAGCAAGGGCGAAACCCTGCTCGACACCATAGACAATCTGGAGGCGATGCACGCCGACATGTTTATCGTGCGCCATGCGCAAAGCGGAGCGGCGCATCTGATCGCCCGCCATGTCGCGCCGAACGTGCACGTGATCAACGCCGGCGACGGCCGCCACGCCCACCCGACGCAGGCGCTCCTGGACATGTTTACCATCCGCCATTACAAGCGCAATTTCACCAACCTGCGGGTGGCGGTTGTCGGCGACATCCTGCACTCGCGGGTGGCGCGCTCGCTAATCCACGCCCTCACCACCCTCGGCGTACCCGAAGTGCGCGTCATCGCGCCGAAAACCCTGTTGCCCGCGGGCGTGGAAAAACTCGGGGTGCAGGTACACCATGACATGCGGCAGGGCTTGAAGGACGTGGACGTGGTGATGATTCTCAGGCTGCAGAACGAGCGCATGCAAGGCCCGCTTCTGCCGAGCGCGCAGGAATTCTTCAAGTACTATGGCTTGACCTCGGACAAACTGGCGCTAGCCAGACCCGATGCCATCGTCATGCATCCGGGCCCGATGAACCGCGGCGTGGAAATCGATTCCAGCGTGGCCGACGGACCCCATTCGGTGATTCTGCCGCAAGTCACCTTCGGCATCGCAGTGCGCATGGCAGTGATGAGCATGCTGGCGGGGAGTTGATGTTTACCGCGGAGACGCAGAGAAATGCAGAAACAGCAGTTGAAACTTCAGCGGGTTTTCTCGGCGTCTGCGCGTCTCTGCAGTTGAAGAATTTAAAAACATGAAGATTCACATTAAAAACGGCCGCGTGATCGACCCCAAAAACGGCGTGGATGCCATTCAGGATTTGTTTATCGCCGCCGGCAAGGTGCAGACGATAGGGCGCACGCCCGAGAGTTATCATGCCAACCGCGTCATCGACGCCACCAACCTGATTGTCTGCCCGGGACTCATCGATCTTTCGGCGCGCCTGCGCGAGCCGGGTTTCGAATACAAGGCGACGCTGGAATCGGAAATGCAGGCGGCGGTCGCGGGCGGCGTAACCAGCCTGGCCTGCCCGCCGGATACCGATCCGCCGCTGGATGAACCGGGGCTAGTGGAAATGCTCAAGCACCGCGCCAAGAGCCTGAATCAGGCGCGCGTCTATCCCCTTGGCGCACTGACTCAAGGGTTAAATGGCGAGCGCATCACCGAAATGGCCGAACTGCACGACGCCGGCTGCGTGGCATTCTCGCAAGCGAATGCGCCGCTCAACGATACCGACGTGCTGATGCGCGCGATGCAATATGCGGCGACTTTCGGCTACACTGTGTGGCTGCGCCCGCAAGACGCATATCTTGCGCGCGGCGGTGTCGCACATGACGGCGAAGTGGCCACACGGCTGGGGCTTCCCGCGATTCCGAGTTGCGCCGAGACCATCGCGCTTGCTACTATCCTGCTGCTGGCGCGGCAAACCGGGGCAAAAATCCATTTGTGCCGGCTCTCCACTGCAGAAAGCGTGGAAATGGTGCGGCAGGCCAAAGCGCAGGGTCTGCCGATTACCTGCGATATTGCCGCCGTGCACGCGCACTTGAGTGAAATGGATCTAGGCTTTTTCGATTCCAACTGCAATCTGATCCCGCCGCTGCGATCCTTGCGCGACCGCGACGCGTTGCGTAGCGGGCTCAAAAACGGCGTGGTCGATGCGCTGTGTTCGGATCACACGCCGGTGGACGACGACGCCAAGCTCCTGCCGTTTGCCGAAGCGGAAAGCGGCGCGACCGGACTGGAACTCCTATTGCCGCTCACCTTGAAATGGGCCAACGAAACTCAGGTACCGCTGTCCCAGGCGCTTTTCAAAATCACCCACGTGCCGGCGAAGATTCTCGGCATCGACGCCGGGCATTTAAGTCCAGGCCATGCCGCCGACGTGTGCATTTTCGACCCGCATCACAATGGCAAGATTGAAGCTAATACATTGAAGAGTCAAGGAAAAAACACACCTTTCCTCGGCTATGAGCTTCCCGGAAAGGTGCGCTTCACGCTGGTCGAAGGCCACATCGTTTACGAGGCTTAGCCTACGCTTCTCAGCGGGTGTAAAATAAGCATCGTCCCTAGACCCCGCTCCCGGATTTAACCCCATGAATCCTTTGCTTGATTTTTCGGGCTTGCCGCGCTTTTCCCAGATCGAGCCGCAGCAGATCGCACCAGCGGTCGATGCCTTGCTGGCGGAAAATCGTGTGCTGGTGGAAAAGCTGGTTGCCGATCCGGCGGGGCCAAGTTGGAATAATTTTGTCGAGCCCCTGGAGGACGCCAACGAGCGCTTGTCGCGCGCCTGGGGACCCGTCGCTCACCTCAACTCGGTGATGAACAGCCCGGAGCTGCGCGAAGCTTACAACGCAAATCTCCCCAAAATCACCCAATACCACAGCGAGCTTGCGCAGCATCAAGGGCTGTTTGAGAAATACCAGGCGCTCAAAACCTCAAATGGTTTCCCCCAATTAAGCCGTGTGCAGCAAAAAGTGGTGGAAAACGAACTTAGGGATTTCCGCCTGGGCGGCGCCGAACTGCCCGCGGAGAAAAAAGCGCGCTTCATGCAAATCCAGGAAGAACTGGCGCGCCTGTACTCCAGATTCGAGGAAAACCTGCTCGATGCCACCAACGATTTCGCGCTTTACGTGACAAATCGCGAAGAGCTGGCGGGCCTGCCCGAAGACATGCTGGATGCCGCAAAGGAAGCCGACGCCCAGGATAGCAAGCCGGGCTGGAAGCTCACCCTGCACGCGCCTTCCTGGATCCCGGTGATGCAATATGCGGACAACCGGGCCTTGCGGGAGCGGCTGTACCGGGCTTACGTCACGCGCGCTTCGGAGTTTAGCAAAGCGCCCGCGACACGGTGCTGTGAAACAGCGGGTGCGGGAGCGAGCGCACCAGCGCTGAATCAAGAGAGTTCCCACGCGGACCAGGCGCGCCTCCCCGCCCCGGCCTTCTCCGAAGGCGCCGAGTCCGGCGCGCAATGGGACAACACTCCGCTGATTACGCAAATCCTGAAACTGCGGCAGGAAAAAGCGCGGCTTTTGGGCTATGCCAATTACGCAGAAGTTTCTCTGGCGCGCAAAATGGCGCGCAGCCCGCGCGAGGTGCTGGATTTCCTGCGCGAACTCGGGAAAGAAGCCCGACCCTATGCCGAGCCTGATTTCACTGAACTCAAGCAATTCGCACGCGTCGAACCCAAGCTCGAAATACTTGAGGCATGGGACATCGCGTACGCCTCAGAAAAGCTGCGCGCCAAACGTTATTCGTTCTCCGATCAGGAGGTGAAACAGTATTTTCCCGAGCTCCAGGTGTTGCAGGGCCTGTTTCAGCTGGTGGAAAGGCTTTACGGCATTCGCATCGAGAAAACCGAAACGCCGGTATGGCATCCGGATGTGCGTTTCTACAACATCTTCGATTTTGGCGGCAGGCCGATTGGGCAGTTTTACGTTGACCTTTATTCGCGGCCATCGAAGCGCGGCGGCGCCTGGATGGATGAAGCGATTGCGCGGCGGCGCAAGGACGGGGCGATCCAAATTCCCGTGGCCTATCTCAACTGCAATTTCTCCGCGCCGGTGGGCGGCAGGCCCGCGCTGTTCACTCACGACGAAGTGATTACGCTGTTTCACGAATTCGGCCACGGCCTGCATCACCTGCTGACTTCGGTGGAAGAGCTGGGCGTTTCGGGCATCAACGGCGTGGAATGGGACGCGGTGGAGCTTCCCAGCCAGTTCATGGAGAATTTCTGCTGGGAGTGGGACGTGCTCAAGTATCTGACGCGTCACGTCGACAGCGGTGAACCGCTGCCGCGCGCACTATACGAGAAAATGCTCGCCGCCAAGAATTTCCAGAGCGGCATGCAGACCGTGCGCCAGCTCGAGCTGGCGCTGTTCGACATGCATCTGCATTATGATTTCGATCCCCACGGCGGCAAAACGCCGTTGCAATTGCTGGACGAAATCCGCCGTGAAATTGCGGTGGTGTTCCCACCGCACTACAACCGCCTCCCCAACAATTTCTCGCATATCTTCGCCGGCGGTTATGCCGCGGGTTATTACAGCTACAAGTGGGCGGAGGTGCTTTCCGCCGATGCGTACAGCCTGTTTGAGGAAAACGGGGTGGTTAACCAGAACATCGGCCGGCGTTTTTGGCAGGAAATCCTGAGCGTGGGCGGCAGTCGTCCCGCGCTGGAATCCTTCGTCGCGTTCCGTGGCCGGGCGCCGAAAATCGACGCCCTGCTGAGGCATAATGGCATGACCCATTCTAGCGCGAACCAATCTGTGCTAAAGTCATAGCAGATAAAATATTCACTATGAAACTTCGTTTCTTATTTTGTCTTTTGCTGTTTTCCGCGAGCATGAGCCTGGCCGGGAATCTCTACCGCTGGGTGGATGGCGAGGGCATTGTGCATTATTCCGACCAGCCGCCACCGCCTTCGGTGAAAGACGTTCAGGAAAAAAAGCTCGGCGCGAGCGTGATTGAAGGCAGTCAATCCTACGGCCTGCAGCAGGCTGTTAAAAATTTCCCTATCACCCTGTTTGTCAACGATTGCGGCGCGGGATGCACCAGAGCGCGCGAGTTACTGAACAAGCGCGGTGTGCCGTTCACCGAAAAAAATCCAACCTTGCCCGAGAATGCCGATGAGTTAAAAAAAATCGTAGGAGATTTGGTGGTGCCGGTGCTGGTCGTGGGCAACACTCAACCGCTCAGAGGCTTTGAAGAATCCAGTTGGAACAATGCGTTGAATGTCGCAGGTTACCCTTCAGCTCCGGTTCCTGGAGCGCCCGCCGGCGGCAGAACCCCCAGACCACAGCCAAGCGAAGCTCCGGCGCCCACGCCCGCACCGGAATCCAAGCCTTATTGATGCGGCTTGCCGCCTGGAACGTCAATTCGCTGAAGGTCCGCTTGCCGCAGGTTCTGGAGTGGCTCTCCACCCAAAAGCCCGATGTGCTGTGCCTGCAGGAAACCAAGCTTGAAGACGCCAACTTTCCGGCCGGGGAAATTCGTGCGGCGGGTTACCATTCTTTATTCACGGGGCAGAAAACCTACAACGGCGTCGCTGTTTTGAGCCGGCAGGTCGGCGGGGAAATCATCGCTGCAATTCCGGAATTCAGCGACGAGCAAAAGCGCTTGCTGGCCACCACCGTTGACGGCGTGCGCGTGATTTGCGTTTACGTGCCCAACGGGCAAAACGTGGACTCGGACAAATACCGCTACAAGCTCGACTGGCTGGCCGCATTGAAAGAATGGCTGCAAACGGAACTCAAACGCTACCCCCGGCTTGCGGTGCTGGGCGATTTCAATGTCGCGCCGGAAGACCGCGATGTGCACGACCCCAAAGCCTGGGAAGGCAATGTGCTGGTGAGTCCCAGGGAACGACAGGCCTTTCGCGAACTGCTGGATCTGGGACTCAAGGACAGCTTCCGCCTGTTTGGGCAGCCGGAAAAATCCTTCAGCTGGTGGGATTACCGTCTGAACGCGTTCAAGCGCAATCTAGGCTTGCGCATCGATCACATCCTGTTAAACGATGCGCTGGCCGCGTCGTGTAAATCCAGCACCATCGATATCACGCCGCGCCAGCATGAGCGTCCCTCCGACCACGCGCCGGTTCTGGCAGAAGTTTAATCAGTTTTATCCGGCTTTTCCTCGAGCCCCAGCTCCTGGATTTTGCGGGTGAGCGTGTTGCGGCCGAGCCCGAGCAAATTCGCGGCCTCGATGCGCCGTCCGCCCGTATGCGCAAGCGCCTTGCTGATGAGCGTTTTCTCGAACTGCCGGGTGAGTTCATCCATGATGGCCTTGTCGCCGCGGTTGAGCGCACGCTCCACTTCCTTTTCCAAAGCGCCGGACCAGTCGGTTTCCTGAACGCCGCTCACCGCGCGCAACTCGGGCGGCAGGTCTTTCACTTCGATGTTCTGCCCCGGCGCCATCACCGTGAGCCAGTGACAGAGGTTTTCCAGCTGCCGCACATTGCCCGGAAAATCCTGGGCAGCGAGAAATTTGAGGAAGGCATCGGAAAGCCGTTTCGGCTCCACCGAGAGTTCTCTCGCGCTTTTTTGCAAAAAATGCCGCGCGAGCAGCGGGATGTCATCGCGCCGTTCGCGCAAGGACGGCAGGCGCAGCCGAATCACGTTCAGGCGGTGGAATAAATCTTCGCGAAACAACCCTTGCTTCGCCCGCTGCTCGAGGTCCTGGTGAGTAGCGGCGATGACCCTCACGTTGGCCTTGATCGGCTGGTGCCCGCCCACACGATAAAATTGCCCGTCGGACAGCACCCGCAACAAGCGGGTTTGCAAATCGGCGGGCATGTCGCCTATTTCGTCAAGAAACAGGGTGCCGGCGTCGGCCTGCTCGAAGCGGCCGCGGCGCATGCTCTGCGCGCCGGTAAACGCGCCGCGCTCATGGCCGAACAATTCGGATTCCAGCAAATCCTTGGGGATGGCGGCCGTATTGATCGCAACGAACGGTTTTTGCGCGCGCGGGCTGTGGCGATGCAAAGCTAGCGCTACCAACTCCTTGCCGGTTCCCGATTCGCCGGTAATCAGCACCGTCGCCTGCGACTGGGAAAGCCTGCCAATCGCCCGAAATACTTCCTGCATCGAGGCCGCCTGGCCGAGAATTTCCGGAGCCTTCGCCGTCTCCGCTTCATCCTCTTCGGACGATAGCCGCTGCATGGCGCGGCGGATCAATTCCACCGCATGGTCAACGTCGAACGGCTTGGGCAGATACTCGAACGCGCCGCCCTGGAACGCCGCTACCGCGCTGTCCAAATCGGAGTAAGCCGTCATGATGATGACGGGGAGTTGCGGGAAGCGCTGCTTGAGCGTTTGCAGAAGTTCGAGGCCCGAGCCGCCCGGCATGCGGATGTCCGATACCACCACCTGCGGCGCGTCGGAACCCAGCGCCGCCATGGCTTCGGGCGCGGCGGCAAAAGTTTTGAACGCGATGCCTTCGCGCGCGAGCGCCTTTTCCAGCACCCAGCGGATGGAGCGGTCGTCGTCGATAATCCAAACCGGTTTCATCTGGCCGACTCCGGTTGCGCGTTGCCGTTTTCAGGAAGCGGCAGAAGCAGAGTAAAGCAGGTGTGCCCCGGCCGGCTTTCGCATTCGATAATACCATGGTGCTGGTTGACGAACGTCTGGGCGATGGTGAGCCCCAGTCCGCTGCCGCCTTCCTTGCCCGAGACCAGCGGGTAAAAAATTCTTTCGCGTATCGTTTCGGGTATGCCCGGCCCGTCGTTGATGATCTGCACCGCAATGACCAGCCGGTGGCGCTTCTTCGCCAGCGTGGTCCGCCGCGCAATGCGCGTGCGCAGAACGATTTTGCCCTTGCCCTGCATCGCCTGCGCCGCATTGCGCATGATATTCAATGTCGCCTGTATCAACTGCTCGCGGTCGCCGAAAAGCGGCGGCAGACTGCTGTCGTAATCACGCTGGATTTCGATGCCCCGCGGATATTCCGCAAGTAACACCGTTTTCATCTGCTCCAGCACTTCGTGGATGTTGATCTCGGTCAGCCGCGGCAAACGGTGCGGCATCAGCAGGCGGTTCATCAACGACTGCAGGCGGTCGGCTTCCGTGATGATGACCTGGGTGTATTCATGCAGGCTGGCGCGCTCAAGTTCCCTCTCCAGCAATTGCGCCGCGCCGCGGATGCCGCCCAGCGGGTTCTTGATTTCGTGCGCCAGGTTGCGAATGAGCTCGCGGTTCATCTGCTGCTGCTCCAGCATGTGCTCTTCCCGTGCGATTTTCAGTTGCTGATCCATTTGCCTGAACTCCAGGAGGACGCGCGCCGACGGTGTCTCCAGCGCGCTCACCGCGCAGCTCAGGTGCAGCCTGGGACGCCCATGCACACCAAGCTGCAAATCGTGCTCGATGTAACTGCAATTATGGTCAAGCGCATAATTCACGGCGGTGGTGATCACGCCCGCCCCGTCAAACACCTGTTCGAGCGGCCGTCCTTCGATGTTGCGGGTGCTCAACTCAAACAGGTTCTCCGCGGCGGGATTGGCATATTGCATCAGCAGATCCTCGTCGAGAAGAATCACTGCAGTGGCAAGCAATTCGAGTCCATGAAAGATTGCGGGCATCATGAGCACAGGCCAAGGCGGGAAAAGTTACAGCAAGAACCGCGCCACCGCTGGAGATTTACGGCGGGCGGCTGCGAATGAGGCTTAACAGGGTGTTGAAGAACTCCACGGGGCCGCGGCGTCGGCTTTCCGGGATGGGATGCGCGAAGCGAGCCGCGTCGAATAGCCGTTGCATATTCGCAAGGCGAGCGACAAAGCAGACCGCCCGGAAAGCCACGCCCCATCCGGTTTGCACGAAAATGCCCATCTGCTGCGTTGCGCTCCTCGGCATCGTAGTCCTGGCTACGACCTTCGTCGCGCGCCTTGCATCTGAGCATTTTCGTGTCAAACGCGGCTACCGGAGAGTTTTTCAACACCCTGTTAAAGGCTGAACCGGGCTTGCGCAAGCCGCTCGAGACCGCGATTCCGCACGCGCTTACCTGAACCCGTCGAGCTCTTGCTGGAGCGCGGCGACGTTCTTTTCGTGCGAGGCGATATCATCCTTGAGCTTCTGCACGCGGTCCAAGTATCTCTGATAATTGTGGCGGATGATTTTCTTCCCGTCCTTGCCCGTGACCGTGAATGCCTCGTCGCCCAGGCTCACCCCCTCGCCGTCGGCAAGTGCTTTTTTCGCTTCGTCGAGTGCTTTCATCTCCTGCGCCAGTTCGTCCTCAAGAACTTGGCGGCGTTTGTAATCGCGGCCTTTTTGCGTTTCGGCGTCTACTTTGGGAAAGTTATCGGGGGTTTGGTTTTTGGGCTTGCTCGAAGGGTCGGTATTGAACGGCTCAAGATTCAGCTTTTGCGCGCCCTTGCTGGGAATATTGGAATAGGTGATGCGGCCGTCCTCATCAACGTGCTTGTAAATCTCGGCCCCGGCGTGCGCCGCGGCGAGCATCAGAACCATTGCTATAAGAGTTCGCATACTTTCACACCTCGAAAATCAGGGCGGCATCCGCAGCTTATTCCTCCGCGCTCGAGGTGCCGACTTCAAGCTAGTGTAGGCCATGCCCCGGGAATTTTCAATTGAATCAACGGCCGGGTAGTGTCCTAATTTGAGTTGCAAAGTTTGGAAAAAAATAAACCCGCATGACCGGGCCAGAGGCGCACACCATAAAGCTGCCGCCATCTCTTTTTCCTTGGCAACTCTACGCCATTCAGCTGCGCAATTTTTCGAACCTGGAGATGAATCCACGCTTGCACGAGCCGCTCGAATCCGCGCTTCCGCACGCGCTTACCTGAACTCGCCGAGCTCTTGTTGTAGCGCGGCGACGTTCTTTTCGTGGTCGGCGACTGCATTCTTGAACGGCTGAACGCGATCCAGAAATCTCTGGTAATTGCGCTCATCGCCCATGCGCGTGGCCTCCGCCTCAGCGAGCGCTTTCTTGGCTTCTTCTAGCTGTATTTTTTCCTGCTCCAGCTCGCTTTCAAGAAGCTGGCGGCGTTTCCCGTCACGGTTTTTTTGCGTCTCGGCGTCGACTTTTGGAAAATTGCCTGGCCCGCCAGCCGGCGGTTTGTAGCCGGGAATAGTGGTCAAAGGCTCCAGATTGAGCTTTTGCGCGCCCTTGCTTGGAATATTGGAATAGGTGATTCGGCCTTCTTTATCCACATGTTTGTAGATTTCGGCCAGGGCCGGCGTCCAAGCCAGCAACAACGCGACTGCCAATACAGTTCTCATGCTTCTTCCCCACACTTCCAGACGATTACGGCACCTGCGGCTTTAGACTCTTTTTCGCCACATTCGGTGCCGGATAATAGCCTAACAGTGTAGGCCATACTTGCCAAATTTTAAATGCAATCAACGTATCATCGCAAATTTTCGTTGACCAAAAACAAAACAGGACGGGGAACCCTGCTCTGTTGTAAGAGCTTTGCCAGCCTGGTTAGAGATATCGCAACTGGTCGAGAGCAGACGCAGGTTGCGATTACAGGCTGTAGTACATGTCGAACTCCACCGGATGCGTGGTCATGCGAAAGCGCGTTACTTCTTCCATCTTGAGCGCGACATAAGCGTCGAGCATGTCGTTGGAGAACACGCCACCACGCGTCAGGAACTCGCGGTCCTTGTTCAGGCACTCCAGCGCTTCTTCCAGAGACGCGCACGGATGCGGAACCTTCTTCGCCTCTTCGGGCGGGAGGTCATAGAGGTTCTTGTCGATCGGATCGCCCGGATGAATTTTCTTCTGTATGCCGTCAAGCCCCGCCATCATCATCGCGGTAAAAGCGAGATAGGGGTTGGTGATCGGATCGGGGAAGCGCACCTCGATGCGCCGCGCTTTCGGATTCGACACCAGCGGCACACGCACCGCCGCAGAACGGTTGCGCGACGAATACGCCAGATTGATCGGCGCCTCGAACCCCGGAACCAGCCGCTTATAGGAATTGGTGCCCGGGTTGGTGATGGCGTTCAACGCCCTGGCGTGCTTGATGATGCCGCCGATGTAATAAAGTGCGAGTTCCGACAGCCCCGCATAGCCGTTGCCGGTGAAAAGATTCTTGCCGTCCTTCGCCAACGACTGGTGCACGTGCATGCCGGAGCCGTTATCGCCGACGATGGGCTTGGGCATGAATGTCGCGGTCTTGCCGTAGGAGTGCGCCACGTTCCAGATCGTGTACTTGAGGATTTGCATCCAGTCGGCGCGCTTCACCAAGCTGTTGTACAGGGTGCCGATTTCGTTTTGTCCCGCGGCCGCCACTTCGTGATGGTGCACTTCGCATTCGACGCCTTGCTCTTCCATTGCGAGCACCATGGCATTGCGAATGTCATGCAGGCTATCGGTCGGCGGCACCGGAAAGTAGCCTCCCTTCACCGGCGCGCGATGCGCCGAGTTGCCGCCTTCGAATTCTTCACCCGAAGACCACGGTGCTTCTTCGGATTTGATTTTGACGAAGCAGCCGGACATGTCCACGTTCCAGGTCACGGAGTCAAAAATGAAGAACTCGGGCTCCGGACCGAAAAACGCGGTGTCGGCGATGCCCGTGGATTTGAGATAAGCTTCACCGCGCTTGGCAATTGAGCGCGGATCGCGATCATATCCCTTGCCATCGGAAGGCTCAATCACGTCGCAGGTGATATTGAGCACCGCCTCGTCCGTAAATGGATCCATGCGGGCGCTGTCAGGGTCGGGCAGCAACACCATGTCGGAGGCTTCAATGCTTTTCCAACCGGCAATGGACGAACCGTCGAAAAAATGGCCGTCAGTAAACTTGAGTTCGCTAAAAGCCTTCACGGGAACCGTGACATGCTGTTCCTTGCCGCGGGTGTCGGTAAAACGCAGGTCCACGAACTTGACCTCTTTTTCCTTGATTATTTTGAATACATCAGCGGGCGACGCCATTTTTCTCTCCTAAGATTGAAAGTGCAGGGTATTTTTAAGATTGAGGAAATCGGCAGGGACTTGCTGAGCATGAAATGTGCCACTGCTAAAAATGAGCAATCTATTGTGCCACAAGTCCTTAGCCGTTGAATAGCGGATTAGAGCGCACTAAAGTGGCACAAAAAAACTTCAATCGCACCATTATTGTGCGTAAGCCCGGCCATGGTTTTTAGCTATAATGGGTCGTCTCCTAACATCTAGCGAGCCCGCCATGAAAGCCGATGAAATCCTGAAAACCGCCGAAAGCCGCGCCAAGGAAATGAAGCTGCCTTACCAGGGAGCACTCACCCCCAGCGAAGCCTATCAGTTGATGGCCGAGAAAGGCGCGAAGCTGGTGGATGTGCGCTCCCGCGCCGAGTGGGACTGGGTCGGGCGCGTTCCCGGCAGCGTGGAAATCGAGCTCCTCACTTATCCAGGCATGCAACCCAACCCCAATTTCCTAAACCAGCTCAAGCAGCAAGTGGGCCCGGATTCACTGGTGCTTTTCATGTGCAGGAGCGGCCAGCGCTCTCACACCGCGGCGGTCGCAGCAAACCAAGCTGGCTATAGCAACAGCTTTAACGTGCTGGAAGGATTCGAAGGAGACAAGGACGGCGGCAGTCACCGCAACACCACGGGCGGCTGGCGCGCGGCGGGCCTTCCGTGGGTGCAAAGCTGAATTTAGCGCAAGAGCGAAAAAGAAGGTTCGAGGTGAGCACTAGTTCAAAACCGGCAATCGCGTGCCTTCCTAACGGGCCTTACTACCTGCTCAATGACCTCGCTCCCGCGGTAGTCCCCAATCTGCGGAACTCCAAGGGCAAAAGTCTCTCTTGCGTGCGCGGCGTGGCGCTGTGCCGCTGCGGCGGCTCCAAGAACAAGCCTTTTTGCGACGGCACCCACGGCACCAGCGGGTTCAGCGACAAAAAGTTCGAGGGCGGCAGCTTGAACAAACGTGTGAGCTACCAAGGCAAGCGCATCACCATCCACGACAATCGCGGCATTTGCGCCCATGCCGGGCATTGCACTGACGGGCTTGTCTCGGTTTTCAAGATGCGCGCAGAGCCGTGGATTGATCCCGACGGAGCGGCTGTTGAAAAAATTATCGAAACCATCAAACGCTGTCCATCCGGCGCATTGAGTTATTCAATAAGCGATGTAGAACACCGCGACCAGGAACGGCCGCCCCGAGTAACTGTAACCGGGGATGGCCCCTACGCCGTGACCGGCGGTATCTCACTGATGGGCCAAGCCTTCGGCGAAGGCGCCTCCACCGAGCATTACACGCTTTGCCGTTGCGGCGCCTCCAAAAATAAACCGTTCTGCGACGGCTCCCACTGGCAAGTCGGATTCAAGGACGAGCGCAACTGAAACCGACTAGAAACGCCAACCGCTTTATGTTTCTCCACTCACAGGCTGAAGCGACCTAGCGGATAACTTCAGCGCGGCTATCATTCCCGCAATTCCAGTCACCGCCGCGGCCGCAAGGAATACCGGTGTCGCCGAAAAATGCTCGACCAGGATACCGCCTGCGGCGATACCGGCGCTGATTCCGGCAAGCAGGCAAGTCGCCATCCAAGTGAAGCTTTCAGCGAGCATTGCGCGCGATGCCATTTTTGAAATCAGGGTGGAGGTCGCCGCCAACACCACCGACATCGGCGCGCAGCCGATGATGGCAACCACAGTGAACCCATAGAGATTGCTGACCGGCACCACCAATAAAATACCCGCGGCCATGGCCGCGAGCGCAAGCAGAAACTGTTTGGTCACCGGAAGGACCCAATCGCGGCTGCCGTACATTAAAACGCCGAGCGCGCTGCCCACACTGGCGAGCCCCAATATCACGCCTGCGGCAGCAGGCGCGCCTCGATGGGTTGCGAACCCCGTGACCCCGACTTCGAACAATCCAAAAGCCGCTGAATAAAGGGCAGTGGCGATAAAAATGGCGAGAAGCCGCGGATCATGCAGCGGTCCAAGCAGGCTGCGCCGCGGATCCGCCGCATGCAGCTTCCAGCGCTTGATCGCCGGCGAGCGCAGGAAGACAAAACTTCCCAGCGGCGCACAGGCCGCGGCAAACAGCATCGCACCCTGCGTGTAGTGCATGGCGACAAAAGCGGCAACCAGGTTCGGGCCCAGAATGAAAATCATCTCGATCAACGCCGAATCGAGCGAATAAGCGGTTTGCAGCAGTTTGTCCTCTTTCAGCAATTGCGGATAAAGCGCGCGCATGCAAACCGTGATCGGCGGCATGGCCGCACCCGCAACAGCCGCACACGTAGCGATCCAGAATGATTGAGCGGACTGGGTTACGAGCAGCACCAGCGCGATAAGCGCTGCCGGATACATCACCGCGCTCATGCTCAAAACCGGCTTTGGCCCCACCCGGTCGATCAAGCGGCCAAGAAACGGCGCCAGCACCGCAAGCCCCAGAACATAAAGCGCGCTGACCACTCCCGCCAAAGCAAAGGAGCCCGCTTTCGACTGCACCAAGAGCAGAATCGCCAGACCGGTAATGCTCATGGGAATGCGCCCGATCACCGAAGCCAGGACAGCGGGGGCGACATTGGGCGCGCGAAAAAGCAGCTTGTAGTGTTGCAGTGAAATCATGGGTGGGTTGAAAAAGTAGTGTGTGCCGGGTGCCACCGGCGTCTTAACTTGCTGACCAGTTCACCAGACCGCTATAGGAAGTGGCCAGGACCACCAGACCGAATCCAATCCGGTACCAGGCGAACACGCTGAAGTCGTGAGTGCTGATGTAGCGCAACAGCCCGCGCACCGCGAAGAAGGCGCTCACGAACGAAGCAACAAGACCTACCGCAAACATGCCAAAATCACCGCCATTGAGCAAATCGCGATGCTTGTACACATCGTAAAACGTGGCGGCGAACATGGTGGGAATGGCAAGGAAAAATGAAAACTCAGTCGCCGCACGGCGCGACAGGCCGAAAAACAATCCGCCGATAATGGTCGCGCCCGAGCGCGAAGTGCCGGGAATCAAAGCGAGCGCTTGGGCGAAACCGATTTTCAGCGCATCTTGCCAGCGCAATTCGTCCACTCCCTGAATCCGAATCTCATGCTTCCTGCGCTCGACCCAGAGAATAATCAACCCGCCGATGATAAACGCCAGCGCCACCGGCACCGCGTGAAACAAATGCTGCTTGATGGTCTTGATGAACAGAAGGCCAAGAATTGCGGCAGGCAGGAAAGCAATGAACAAATTCATCGCGAAGCGCTGCGCGGCGGGTTTGGATGGCAAGCCGACAATCACCTCAACAAGTTTTGCGCGGTATTCCCAGCACACCGCGAGTATGGCCGCGAGCTGGATGGCGATTTCAAACACCTTGCCTTTCTCGTCGTTGAAATCGAGCAGCTCGCCGACGAGAATCAAGTGACCGGTGCTGGAGACAGGGAGAAATTCAGTGAGGCCCTCGACCACTCCCAGAATCAGGGCTTTCAACAGCAATACAAAATCCATGGATCCTCCGGCCGTGATGGCCGCATTATACGGGACTCCAGCGGCAGAAATGTTCAGGATTACATACAGCCCGGAATGCGCATAGACTATGCGCATAAACAGTAGTGGATTGCCCCCCATGCTCACCCGAACCCGCGCTCTACGCTCGCGCAAAAAAGCAGCGAACCTCAGCGTCGACATCGACCTGCTGGAAAGGGCCAAGCGCCTCAAGCTCAACCAGTCGCAGATATTCGAGACCGGCCTGAGCGAAGCCATCCGCCAGCGCCAGCGCGAGGAATGGCTGAAGAAAAACCGTGCCGCAATCGAAGCTTACAACGAATACGTTGACAAGCACGGCGTATTCAGCGATGGATTGCGTTCGTTTTAATGGCGCAGTTTGACGTCTACCGCAACTCGAATCCCGCAACCCGCGCCCGCATTCCCTACCTGCTCGATGTTCAGTTGGATTTGCGCGAGCCGCTGGCGACGCGGGTTGTCGTCCCGCTTTGCAAACCCGATGTACTCAAGGGTAAGGCAGCAGATCGACTTAATCCTGTATATGAAATTGAGGGAAAGAGACTAATGATGCTGACACCCGAACTGGCGGGCGTGCCGGCAAAAATTCTCGGTAAGCGGATTGACAATCTTTCAAGCCAACGCAACGCAATCATCGCTGCGCTCGACTTGGTTTTTACTGGAATCTGAACTCTGGTTGCCACCCAGCAATTCACGAACACGGATGCTGCGGGCTGACTGTTCAATTCCGCGCTACTGCTTCAATTCCTGGCCGGTCAGCTCCGGCCGGATTTCCTTGAGCTTTGCCTTGATCCCGGCGGCATTCTCGCTGCCCATCCGAACCAAAATCTTATGTCCGGCCGAAAGCGCCTCCAACTCAGGATCCGCGAACTGATACATGACACGCGGCTGGACCAGCTTGACCGGTCCCTGCACCTCCGGCGCAGCAAGCAGATGGTCGATGACCTCAACCAGGCGGTCGTTGAAGTACCCGGATGGATATCCCAGGTCTTTATACGCCTGCTGAAACAACGGATAAAAACGGACGTAGACCGCGACGAGCTTTTTGACGCTCACGGCCTCTGCCAGCCGGACGTAAGGCGCATAGCGCGAATAATTGTCCGGGTTGAGAACGAAATTATCCTCTTCGCCGGTCACCAGAAATTTCCTTGCGACCGGCTTGACGGGCATCAGCCGCAAAGCCACTTTTGCGCGCGGCAGATTGTCAACCGTGGCGACAATGCGGCGGATGATGTCATTCAGGTAGAAAAACTCCGTAAGCGTTTTTTGCCCAACCAAGCCCGCCAGCGATTCCTGCATCGCCGCATCGCTCTCACTCAGCGCAGGCAGGGGCTTTACTTCGTTACCCGGCTCCCCGGCCTCCGCAATCGGATGCAGTATCTGCGGTTTGGCTTTGGTTTCCGGCACCGGCTGCGTTTCGGTATGCACCGGAGGTTCAACCTGCGGCTCCGGCACTTGGCTGTACCAGCGAGGGTAAAAAATGGCCACAACACCAGCCAACCCGAGAACGACAACTGTCCACTTGATCGGATCTCTCATGAGCAAGAACTCCTGGCTTTACGTGTTCTCTAAGAGTTTAACGCGTCCCGTTTCGTTCCGTAAGATCAGCGAAGATACAATGTGAGTTTAGCTTTGCGGCGCTCAATCGGCAAATAAAAAGCCTGCCGCATAAATGCGTTAAACTGATGACGACAAATTTACCGGTTCCTGCCGACCTTGACCAGCGTCAATTCCGGCGACAGCCCATCCCTTGTAAACATCAGAAAGAAAGGAAACACACATGAAGCTCTACTACTATCCGGGCGCCTGCTCGATGGCCCCGCACATCGTCCTGCGCGAAGCGGGCTACAACTTCGATTTGGATAAGGTCGACTTTGCCGCGATGAAAACCGCCGGCGGAGAGGATTACCGGAAGACCAATCCGAAAGGCTACGTGCCCGCCCTCAAGCTCGATGATGGGCAGGTGCTCACCGAAGTCGGCGTCATCATTCAATACCTCGCGGACCGGAAGCTCGAGTCGGGCCTCGCGCCCAAGGCCGGCACCATGGACCGCTACCGCCTGATGGAATGGGTGAACTTCATCGCGACGGAAGTCCACAAATCCCTCGGCGCGTTCTTCAACCCGAAGATGACGCCGGAGTGGAAAGAAGCTCAGCTCGCCCTGGTCGGCCGGCGCTTCGACTACCTCACGGCGGCGCTCGACGGCAAGCAGTACGTGATGGGCGACAAGTTCAGCGTGGCGGACGCCTACCTCTTCACGGTGCTCAACTGGACCAACTTGCACAAGATCGATATGGGGAAGTGGCCGAAACTCAAGGACTACATGGCCCGCGTCGCCGCCCGCCCGACGGTGCAGAAAACGATGAAAGCGGAAGGGCTGATTAAGTAAAAGCTGCGCGACGTTCTGCTAGCTCGGCACCGGCATCGGCTCGCTGTTGATGAGCGCGATCCAGCCGCGGGTGATGCGGTAAATCACCCAGAGTCCGGCGATAATGGCCAGCATCCAGGCAAACGGGATGCCGAGGACGGTGAAGATGAGTACTCCTACGATCACCACTAACAACAGCGCATACCAGAAAGTGCGGATTTGCCAGCCGAAGTGCGAATCGAGATACGTGCCGCGTACGTCCGAGCGCCTCGCGTAATTGATGATGACCGCGATGATGGACGGCCAGCCGGTGAGAAACGCCGTCACGATAAACGCCGGCCCGAGCATCCCCATCAGCGCGCTGAAGGCGTGAAGGCCGTAGATGACATGGGTGAGCGTCACCATCCCCTCGGTAGGTTTTGACTGCGGTATGTCGATGCCCATGTCTGTTATGTTCTCACTCCACTGCGAAAATGTCACTCAAGAAAATGACTCTAGCCCCATAATTTGCTTTTTCATCGCCTTATATTGAGCCGCGCTTCCGCGGGCGGTTGGGCCAAAAGAACATAAAGTTGTAAAATAATGCCAAACTCGCGCTGGCTTGAGCCAAAGGAGAATATATGTTGAGAAAAATGGGGTGGGCGCTGCTGGTATGCGGCGCCGTGACGGCGGGTAACGCATCGGCTGAAGATGTAGTCCGATTAGGCAATCTGAAGTTTGCTCACTACGGTGCGGTTTCCTATATGAAGGAGATCGCGCCCAAATACGGGCTCAAAATCGAAGAACGCATGTTCGCGAAGGGCATCGACATCTTGCCGGCCATTATTGCCGGTGAGATTGATGCCGCGGCGAGCGCGCTGGATGGGGCGATTGCGGGGCGCACGCAGGGTGTGCCGATTTATGCCGTCGCCGGCTTCGCCAAGGGCGGCGCGCGGATCGTCGCTCGCAGCGACTTGGCGATCAAATCAGTGGCCGACCTGAAAGGCAGGACAGTGGGAGTCGCGCGCGGCGGTGCGCACGAGCTGCTGCTCTTCGCCGAGCTAAGCAAGGCGGGGCTCACTTGGTCGGAAAAGCCGGGCAAGGACGTGCAAATCGTTTACCTTGCCTACGCCGATCTCAACCAGGCGCTGCTGGGCAAGGACATCGACGCCATGTGCCAATCCGAACCTCAGTCCTCCCAGGCTATCAACAAGGGGTTCGGTATAGAGGTGATTAAGCCTTACGACACGCCCATGGGCGAGCCGATCCGTTCTCTCGTGATCACCGAGAAGCTTTACAAGGAACGCCCGCAGGTGGCGCAGAAGCTGCTTAACGTATTCGTCGAGGCTACGGCCTTGTTCATCGCGAAGCCGGAGGTGGCCGAGAAGTACGTGCGCGAGCAAATGTTTAAGAATCAGATCACCTCGCAGGACTTCAAAGATGCGATTGCTAATTCGCCCTACACCTATGATCTCACGGTCGAGCACGTCCAGATCACCACTGATCTGATGCAGAAATATGGCGTGGGCAAGATGGGCGCCAATGCCCCGGCGGCGAAAGATTGGGTGAAGCTCGACCTGCTGGAAAAAGCCAAGGCCGAGTTGAAGGTCAAGTAAAGGCGGGTCATGGGAGTAGCTTATTTCAGAGGCATCCTGAACTTCGCCAGGGGTGTCGTCATTCCCGTTGCGGTCTTGGCGCTGTGGCAGTTCTTGGCGATGAGCGGCTGGGTCAACCCGCAGATACTGCCGTCACCTACGCAGGTGGTTGCCAAGTGGTGGGAGTACTTGCGGCCCACTGCTTCTTACAGCGGAGGCAGTTACGCCTTGTGGCTGGTTTCGGGCGAGCTGCCGCACGACGCTCTCGCAAGCCTGTCGCGAGTGGTGGGCGGGTTCCTGATCGGCACGCTGCTTGCGCTGCCCCTCGGTCTGCTGATGGGTGCCAGCAACAAGCTTTACGGCTTGTTCAATCCGCTGGTACAAGTGCTGCGGCCCATTCCACCCATCGCTTATATACCCCTTGCCATCCTCTGGTTTGGTCTGGGCAACCCGCCGGCTTTTTTCCTGATCAGCATCGGTGCTTTCTTTCCGGTGTTGATGAATACCATTGCGGGCGTGCGGCACGTGGACGGAATCTATCTGCGCGCGGCGCGCAATCTGGGCGCAGGCCAGATGACCCTGTTCCGCCGGGTGATCGTGCCGGCGGCAATGCCGTACATTCTCACCGGCATGCGCATCGGCATCGGCACGGCGTTCATCGTGGTGATTGTCGCGGAGATGATCGCGGTGAACAGCGGTCTCGGCTACCGCATCCTTGAGGCTCGCGAATACTTGTGGTCGGACAAGATCATCGCGGGAATGTTCACCATCGGCTTGCTCGGGCTGGGTATCGACTTCTTCATGAACGGCCTGAACAACTGGCTGCTCAAGTGGCACCGCGGTATCGACCAGAATTAATGGATAGCGGCGATGTTCATCCATATCGAAAACGTCAATAAGAGTTTTCCGGTCCCGGGGGGTGAAGTCATTGCGCTGAAAGACATCAATCTTGATGTCGGAGAGGGCGAGTTCGTTTGTCTGCTGGGGCCGTCGGGCTGCGGCAAATCCACCCTGCTCAATGCCATCGCCGGTTTTTCACCCCCGACCAGCGGCAGCATCGCCATCAACGGCAGGGCGGATGCCGCCAGGTTTCCGGGCCCCGACCGCGGCATGGTGTTTCAGGAATACGCCTTGTTTCCCTGGATGACGGTAGCGCAGAACATCCGCTTCGGCCTCGAGATAAAGCGCTTGCCCAAGGCAGAAATGAACGGGAAAGTGGACAGGCTCCTGCGCAAACTCAACCTCTACGAGTTTCGCGAGCGTTTTCCCAAGGACCTCTCCGGCGGCATGAACCAGCGTGTGGCGATCGCCCGCGTGCTGGCGCTCGACTCGCCGATCATGCTGATGGATGAGCCTTTCGGCGCGCTCGACGCCTTGACCCGCCACACCTTGCAAGACGAATTGCTGCGCATCTGGGACGAGTACCGGAAAACCATCGTCTTCGTCACTCACAGCATCGAAGAATCCGTTTACCTGGCCGACCGCGTGGCGGTGATGACTTACCGGCCCGGCACCATCAAGCGCGACGTGCGTATCGCGATGCCGCGCCCGCGCGACAGTGCGAGCGCGGAATTCAACGCGCTGAAAAAGGAACTGTCGAAATTGGTCATGGAAGAACAAATGCGCTACACCCAGACCGAGATCCAAGGCTATACCGCAGACTAGCGCCGCGCTCGGAAGGATTACTGGCGGTCAGAGACGATTTATATTTGAAGCGACTACGATATTACTCGGCCCCCTGAGTATTTAGTGCGCTGAAAGCGTGTAGGGCGTAGATGACATGGGTGAGCGTCACCATCCCTTCGGTAGGTTTTGTCTGCGATGTGATGATTTCAATGTCTGTCATATTCTCACGCCGGCACGAGGAACATTATGGACGCGCTGCTCGACGTAGTCGCCGTAGCGAATTCTTGCGCCGCGAAGCGTGGAGCAGGGACCCGCCTGCGGGATGCGACTGCAGAGCGGATGCTGGCGGGTCATTTGGCTACCTTATTGAACTGCTCGCAACTCGATACTTCCGATGATCCAGCAAAACCGAACGGACCCGCGTCACGCAGGACGTTGCAGTAGTTCCAGAGCTTTTGGACGATGGTCGCGGTATTCATAGGCTGCCCATGCGAATCTGCCGCAGAGGCTCAATCAGAGTGGTCATTTCACTCCATGAAGGGTAAAATATTTATTATGAAGCTCGCAAAATCCAATCGATTCCTGAGGTCTCCCGGCCAAGCCAAGGCAGCCCTTTGGGTATCGGCTAAGACTTCCTCTGCGATCGAAGGCATCCGCCATCCCTTCGGCCCGCACGCCTGGCAACCACCCACGGCGCAAGCCCTTATCGACTATTGGAAGAAACACGCTTCCAAGTCCGGTCGATAACTCTTCGGAACATCCCGATCAACGTGCTGTAGTCGTGCCCCATCGCGGCGTGGATTCCCGCGATGTAAAGACGCTTGCCGCGCCCGTCCAGGGACGAAAAATCCAGCGGTGGTAATCCTGCCTGAAGTCCCATGAGAAGCGCGAGCAGCCGTGCCAATCGCCCGTTGCCGTCACGAAACGGATGAACCAGGACCAGCTCAGCATGCACGATGGCTAGTGCTTCGGCAATGGCCTCATCGGGTGCCGCTAAACACGGCGTGTACTTTTGCAGTACCTTACGCTCCAGTTCTTCCATCAACGCGGGGATCAACTCTGCATTGGCAAACTGAAATCCTCCCTTGCCGAGATTCACGGTACGGTACTCCCCGGCCCAAGCGTAAATCGGACCGAGCCACAGCCTATGCAGCCGACAAATATCGGCTGCGGTAAATCGCTGGTTATCAGACACAGTCTCTATTGCCTGCGCCTGTGCAAGATGCAGCGCCTGCGATTCCGCAGCCTGCATGTCCCGTACGCGCGTGATACCCAGAAGGTTTCGCAACACCCGCCTGCGTGAGTCAGGTTCGATTTCCGCCTCAATCCCATGGGCTTGGTAACGATTAGTCATGCGTCAACTGTTCAGAGCCTGTCCTGAGCGCAACCGAAGGGCCTGTCCTGAGCGCAGCTGAAGGATAGTCGCCATAGCGAATGGTTGCGACGCGAAGCGCGGAGCAGGGGCCCCGCACAGTGGGGATGCGACCGCGGAGCGGATGCCAGCGAGTCAATGAACCAATTCATAATGTTCTGAGCGCTCATTGACACCATCGTCGGTTAATCAAGGCTACTGACCCGCGTCGCGCTGAAAGCATGCAGCGCGTAGATAACATGGGTGAGCGTCACCATGCCCTCTGTGGGTTTTGACTGCGATGTGATGATTGTCTGTCATATTCTCACATCCACATTGCTCGTGAAAACGACTCCGCCCGCATTATTTGCTTTTTTACCGCCTTACATTGAGCAGCGCTTCCGCGAGCGAGAGCGGGGAGTGAATCGTCACACCATGAATGGTCTTGCCATAGAGGCGGCCGAAATGCGTGCGATCGCCCGTGACCAATGCTTGGCAACTATGGTGGATCGCCGCGGCGAGCACCGGCCGGTCCTTTTCCGGCAGCGGCAGCGTGCCTTCGAGCGCCGCATCGGGAGCGTGGATGGCCGCTACATGTACGCGCGACAAGAGCAAGTCGAGGGCAGCCATGCCGTCTGGGAACTTCACGGCGATGTTGCGCCGCGCTTCCTCCGTCACGTAGCCGTCCACCCAGCATTCATGACCGGCCGCGATGAGCAAGTCCACGAGCCGCCTCACGGCGCCGTCGGACTTGGCGGCGGAAAACAGGATGTTCGCGTCGAGGAAAATCCGCATCCGCGGCGTCAGCGGGCGGGCTTCTTCTTGCGGCGAAGGAACTTGCCGAGATCCGCTTCGGCCTCGTCGAACTCGCGGATTCGCTTGTCGGTGTAGACCTCCACTGGAAGGGTAACTGCCGGACGTAGCAGCAGACCCTCCGGCGTTGTCTCAGCGATGAGATGATCTTCGGGCTTGAGGCCGAGCGCGAGACGGAGCTTGGCGGGTAGTGTCACCACGCCGCGGCTGGTCATGGTAAGAGTGGTTTTCATGATTGCAGTTTATCAGAAATGCAGAAATTCTGCAAATCTGACCAAGGGCTTCGGGAAACGCCGAAGACCGTGAAGCCGCCCAACGACCTGCTGAAGATCAGCCCGAGCACCCCCATCAGCGCGCTGAAAGCGTGCGGCGCGTAGATGACATCGGTGAGCGTCACCATCCCCTCGGTGGGTTTTGACTGCGATGCGATGATTTCAATGTCTGCCATATCCTCACGCCTACAGCGAGATTGTTATTCAACAAAATGACTCCGACCGCATTTTTGCCTGCCATTATTTACCTAAATCCAGGGAACTTGGCTATAATCTAACCGTCCATGGTTACTACAGGCAATTCTCGTCAACCGAACTCTGGACCTGAAGCACGGGGGAACCATGTTTAACGAGCGGCGAGTCGCCCAAATGGCGGCGTACCTTCTCAATCACGCTAGGACCCGCATGAAATACCTGAAGCTGATGAAGCTTCTGTATCTCGCGGATCGAGAATCTATGAAGCGTCACGGACACCCGATTTCAGGCGACCGCTATGTTTCCATGGATCACGGACCCGTGCTATCCAATACACTCAATCTCATCAATGGTGCGGTGAAGTTTCAAGAGCGTGGCTGGGATCACTGGATCGCCGACAAAGCCGATTACGCCGTATCGCTCAGGCGAAGGGCCACACGAGAAGTACTCGATGAACTGAGCAATGCTGACATCGATGTTCTTCGCGATGTCTTCGCCAAATTCGGTAAGGTGAACCAATGGGATTTGGTGAAGTATATCCACCGTTACTGCCGTGAATGGCAAGACCCGAACGGGTCGTCCATTCCCATCAGTTACGAGGAAATATTCAAGGCGCTTGGCCGCAGCCCCGCCGAAGCTCGAAAGCTGGGAGCACGGGTCGAACAGCAGCGCCACATCGATAAGCTCTTCGCGAGCTTGTGAAGTTGTTTGTGCCCTATCGGCGGGCGACATTGCTCGTCCCGTCAGGACCGGCACATGATCCCGACCAAAAACACCTTTTCATTCTCCTGACCGATCCGGCTCAGGTCCTTAACTACGACGCGAAGCATTCACTGTTCGTCGGTGTAAGCACCATCCAAGAGGGTATCCCACACGATCCGGCATGCGAATTGTACGCAGGCGACCATCCATTCATCCGGCACAAGAGCTACGTGTACTACGCGGAGGCGCGCATTGAAGCGTCGCAGAAGCTCGTTGACGGTGTGAAGCACGGCGTACTTTCGCCCAAGGGAATGTTAGGTGAAGAAATATTTGCCCGCGTCTGCCACGGTTTGACTGAATCCCGCTTTACTGCGCCCAGAATTCTGGCTTTTTACGAAGCGGTGGGTAAGCTCTGAACAGTTTTGGCTAGCCAACCGTCACCATCTCCTCAGTAGGTTTTGACTGCGACGTGATGATTTCAATGTCTGTCATATTCTCACGCCCAAAGGAAGAATGTCACAATTGAAAACTGATAATTCAAGCCCTGATCCTGTCTCCTCTGTCTCCGATACTGTCTCCGTGAAAGTTTTTGGACGATAGTTGCGCTGTTCATAACTTATAATTTGAGTCTATAACTGTTATAATTTGTATATGGGTGCAAAACTTTCCGCTAGTAATCCCTATCTGCTAGACGCCGTCATTCGCGAGCGGATGCTGTTCAATTCCGTTGCCAGCTCGTCGGCGATTGAAGGCATCCATGCACCTTTTAAACAAATGGCGCTCGATGTCGGAAAACATGAATTAGTTTCAAGCAGCCGTAAAGTACCCGTCAGCAAAGCCCGCTCTAACCGCGCCAAGCCCTAGCCTGTGACCGCAATGTGCGGGCAATAATCTTTCGAAATACTATGGTCATCAGGTTCATAGTCGCGGTCCATAGCGGCGTGGACGGCGGCAATGTAACGTTGCTTTTCATCCCCACGAACTCCAACAAAGTCCAGGGCCGGCAATCCTGCCTGCAACCCCATCAGCACGGAGAGCAGGCGCGCGCAACGACCGTTTCCTTCGCGGAAAGGATGGATCAGGATTAGCTCAGCGTGCACCACTGCCAAAGCACGCGCTTGTTCCTCATGGGGCGCGAATCGGCAGGGCGTAAATTCATGCAACGGTCCGCGCTCGAACTCCCGCATCAACCGAGATACTTCGCTGGCTGCGGCGAACATGAAATCGCCCTTGGCAATGTTGACGTGCCGATATTGCCCAGCCCACGCATAAATTTCCCCAAACCATAACCTATGTATCCGCCGGACGTCCTCCGAGGTGAATCTCTGGTCCGAGCGTGTATCGTCAATCAATTGCCGGGTCGTGACAAGGAGCGCTTCTGATTCGCGCCGCGCCATCTCTCGGGTCGACTTAACACCAAGCAGATTCTGCAGAACGCGTCCACGTGAGCCAGGCTCGAATTCCGCCTCAATCCCACGGGCTTGGTAACGATTAGTCATGCGTCAACTGCTCAGAGCCTGTCCTGAGCGAAGTCGAAGAATAGTCGCCATAACGAATGGTTGCGACGCGAAGCGCGGAGCAGGGGCCCCGCACAGTGGGGACGCGACCGCGGAGCGGATGCCAGCGGGTCAATGAACCACTTCATAATGTTCTGAGCGCTCATTTACACCATCGTTGGTTAATCGAAGCTACTGACCCGCGTCGCGCTGAAAGCGTGCAGCGCGTAGATGACATGGGTCAGCGTCACCATCCCCTCGGTAGGTTTTTGCTGCGAGGTGATGATTTCAATGTCTGTCATATTCTCACACCGGTGTGAGGAACATTTGCCTCGCGCACCAAGCGGCACTCCGGAGTGCAAGGATCACAGGCCGTAACTCAGAAATCGAATCTGAGCCTATTTTTACTCCCCCATGATCGCACCCATTCTTATCTCTCATACCTCGTCTGCCGTGACTGCCACAGCAAACGGAACACCTAATGTCTCGAAGTGCTTCTGCCCGCATCGCACCTTGTCCGCCTCGCTGGTGCGGAGGTTCATGAAATCTTTAGTGCCTTTGGTTTCGCGCACAAGGTAAAGCGTTTGGTTGTCGTGCTTCACAATGGCCCAGTCAGGATTGTACTTGCCCACAGGAGTGTCGATCTCGAACCAGCCGGGTAACTTCACGAAGAGCCTGATGTCCTCGCGCTGGTCGAGACGCTTGGCGAACTCGCGCTCCACCTCCGAGTCGTAGACCACATACTCGTAGACCGACTTGTTCACCTGCAGCGCCGTCAGATAGTTAATCAGCTCCTCGTTCTTGAAGAGCAGCATCTCCCACTCCGCTTCCGAGCCCGTGCCATCGATCCGCTCGTACTTGATACCATCCACCAGCAGGCGGTGCAACTCATGCTTGAGAATCGCTACCATGGCATCCATGAATCGCTGCGGATTGTTGAAAAACTCAACGAGCCGTCCCGATTCCTTGAGGATGCGGACCAGTGTTGATCGCGTCAGCTCGGTTTCGTTCTGCAGGTAGGCAAGTACGTCAGGTATGGGGCGCGAGCTGTAACTAGCTAGTTCCTGGGCCGCACCCGTGGCCCTCGTTGTAACGCCACCCTTCGTAACCTCTACTTTTCCCGTGATGACATGAATCTTGGGGATCTCGATTTTCTCCATGCGCTTTAGCTCATCGACTGCCCGTGTGACCAGCTTCTCGGTTTCGAACTCCACCCGAAAGGTCGTCTTCGGCTTGATGTGATCCCAAAGTGCCTGGAATTCCGGGCTGAGCGTGACCTCCTTCTTGAGCAGGTTGGGCCCGTCATCCCGCTCCCGGCGAATGTGCCGTTCGATCTGATACGTCGCGAGCAGATCAATGACTGCCGGCGCCAACTCACGATGTGCCTCCGGCAGTTCCAGTTCGAAGTCCTTGCGCTTCGGGTCGAACACCGGCTGGATGCGCCCCTCTATGTCGAGCATCTTCTGATTCACTAACGCGTCTCGTATCGTGACCGCCGCCTCATGCCCAATCGGGCGTTCTTCGCCGTCCACCACCCGAATGATTTTGGCAAGCGCAGTGAGCGGCACTTTGCCGAAGGTTACGCCGCATTCTTCTTCGTACTCAGTCTGCAAGGCGCGGGCGAAATCCTCGTAGCTCTCGTTGGCCATGACATAGAGCTTGTTCACCGACTCGTCAAAGACGCGCAGGCCGTTCTGGTCCACCGGCAGACGCATGCCGCGACCGATTTCCTGCCGCTTCTTCACCGCGCTTCGGGTTTCATTGAGCGTGCAGATTTGAAACACATTCGGGTTGTCCCAGCCTTCGCGCAGCGCCGAGTGGCTGAAGATGAAGCGCAGCGGTTCATCCAGAGAAAGCAGGCGCTCCTTCTCTTTCATAATAAGGTTGTAGACCTCGTCGTCGGCCTGTGTGTCGCCGCGCGTGTCCTTGAGCACGCCCTTCTTGTCCTGGGCAAAGTAGCCGTTATGGAGCTTGTCCATTGGTTGCTTGAGCCACTCCAGTTCGCGGAAGCGTTCGTCCTTTGCCAGCGCTGCAAGTTCTGCTTCGAACACCTTGGCGAACTTGCCCTTCACCGGCTGGCCTGCCGCGTCGTAGTCGCGGTAGTTGGCCACCCGGTCGACGAAAAAGAGACTGAGCACCTTGATGCCGCGGGCTTTCAGCTGCAGCTCTTTCTCCATGTGCCGCTTCACCGTGTGCTTGATCTGGGTGCGCCACACGTCCTCACGCATGCCGCCCGTTTCCTCGCCGAGGCGCAACGTCCGGCCATTGCTGAAGCGCACGAACTCGCTGCCCGGCTCGGCGTTGATCTCGGCCACGGAAAACCCCTGCGCGTAGCAGGCCCGCTCATTCGAAAGGGTAAGGAGGTCCGCGCCATTTTTCACCATAACGGATTTCTCCTTCGGCCCACTTGTTCCCTGCACATGAATGCGCAGCTTGGCCTTGATGCCATTTTTATAGTCAATTTTTTCCACGCGCACGAAAGCATCGTTTGCCGCTCCGTCCGCCGCCGCGCTCGCCACTACGATTTGCTTGACTAGCTTCAGCTCGAAAGCGCGCACCGGATCGAGCCGGTACACCAGGTTGTACGGGTTGCGGTGCGTGGCGGAGTAGCGCAGCGTGCACAGCGGGTTAAGCGCCTTGATCGCCTCCTGCGCCTTGTCGGTACTGTCCACGCTCTGCGGCTCGTCGATGATTACGACAGCACGCGCCGCCTGCACGAACTCAATCGGCTGCCGGCCTGAGAGCTTGTCGCTTTCCTTATAGATCACGTTGCTCTTCTGTTCTTCCTCAGTGCCAGTGAAATTCTTGCGGAAAGCGTCGATGTTGATAACCAGGATCTGCAGCGTGTTGCTGGTCGCAAACTGCCGCAGCCGGTTGACCTTCCGTGCGTCGTAGACGAAGTGCTCGAAGGGAAGGTTGTTGTAAAGCGCGCGGAAATGATCGGCGGTGATTTCGATGTTCTTCAGCACACCTTCTCGGATCGCCACGGTCGGCACCACGATAATGAACTTCTGGAAACCGTAACGCCGCGAGAGCTCAAAGATAGTGCGCAGATAAACGTAGGTCTTGCCGGTACCGGTCTCCATCTCCACCGAGAAGTGCGGGCAGTGGCGCGTCTGGTTAGCAGGGCCGTCGAACAGCTCCCACGTTTCAAGCGCCGCCTTTGGGTCGGAAACCTCAATGTCATTGCGGGTCTGAAGAGCGCGAGTGTTCGCCAACAGCTTGTCCTCCGCCACCAGCAACTGATTGCCTGCGCCCAGCTCGGTCTGCTGCTGGCCGGTAAACAGGCCCATTCCAGTGCCCATGTCGATCACGGCGTACTCCGGCGCGCCCTGCGGCTGACCGTCGTAGAGATCCGTGACGGCCGCGACGGCATCGAGCTGGAACTGTTGATTGGCGTCGAATTGGAGCTTCATCGCATACGGTTCACACCGTCTTGAAACTGGTGACGCCCTTAGTCTTGAAGAGCTGGACGGCGTTGGCCTTGAGCTGATCGTTGCCGGCGAAACCTTCGTCGAGGCAGACCACGCGCTCGGGTTTCTTGTCAGCCATCGCGCGAACGAGTTCGAGCGTCAGTTCGCGCTCTAGGCAAATGAAAAGCGCACCGCTCGCGACGCTATGCACGGCCTTGCCCGCAAGCGTGAGCGTTTCGACCGGCGTGGTAAGCGCAAAGCCACTTTTGAGCAGGATCTCGTAGAGTAGATCCTCGGCCGTACGGCCCTCACGGAAGTGATCGACGTGCATCTCAAGCTGTTGCTCTAGCACTTTCGCCTCGTGTGCCACTTCGGCATTCCATGGTTTGAAGTTAGACTCGCTTAGCTTGAAGACGCGAAAGCCGCGGTCCTGCTTTGTGGCGCCTTCCAGATCGAGCTTGCCCACACCTTCGTCGCTGAGCTTATTGATAACACGACGGACGCGCTCCTTGGTGATTTCGGCAATGTTGGTTGCAAAATTATTGACCTTACAGAAATCATAGGCTGCTTTTTGAGCATTATCATTAGGGTCAAGTGGCTCGGGTAGCTGGACGAGGATGAACTTGCGGTTGCCGCCGTCCTGCTTGTTCAGGTCGAGGACAGCGTGGGCAATGCTACCAGAGCCGGCAAAAAAATCCAAAACAATAGAATCTAATTCAGAAGTTGCAAGATTCAGCAGCGGTATCAACAGCTTTGATGGTTTTGGAAATGAGTAAATTTGGGCGTCACCAAACAGATTCAATATTTCGTTCGTGCCGTGTTGAGTGAATACATTATCGATAATCGAAAATGCCTTGCTCTGGCGAACATTTCCATCCTCGTCTTTTAGATATTGCTTTGTATGTACCGACCAGTTACCATCCTTATCCTTTAGGAAGGCCAGCCCATCTTTTTTTAACGCTTCATCGACTCGCTCTCGTGACCACAACCACTGTCTCTTCGGCATGACTGCGGAGCCATCTGGCGCGGTAATTGGGAAAACGAGATTCTTTCTTTCACCCATGCTCTTAGTTGCTTCGAGCGGGTGGGTGCGATACGGGCCAAGCTGCGCATAGTTCTTGTCCTTCAGCGTGTAGTACCGTTCTATAGATTCTTGCGTCTGTGGAACGAATAAAGGTGCAATTGTGTCGAGGTTCCTAGCGTAGCAAAGAATATATTCGTGAACCGAGACGAGGAACTTTTCTTTAGCACCGCCGCCATAACGTTTTTTCCATATTATGTTTTCAAGGAAATTCTCTTCACCAAACACTTCATCGCATAGTTTTTTGAGATTGTCATACTCAAAGTCATCGATACTAATGAAAACGATGCCATCCTCCCGTAACAGATTCCTCGCTAGATACAGGCGCGGGTACATCATGTTCAGCCACTTCGAGTGGAAGCGGCCATCCGCTTCCGTATTGGTACTGAACTTCCGCCCTTCGGTATCCGTCTGCCCGGTGTATTCCAGGTAGGTTTGCAGGGACTCAGAGTAGTTGTCCGGGTAAATAAAATCATTACCGGTGTTATAGGGCGGGTCGATGTAGATCATCTTCACCTTACCCAAATATGACTTCTGCAGGAGTTTGAGCACTTCCAGATTGTCGCCCTCGATGATGAGGTTTTCGGTAGTGTCGAAGTTGACGCTTTCCTCCGGGCACGGGCGCAGCGTGCCGAGACTGGGCATCTGGATGGTCTTGTAGCAATCGGCCTTTCCCGGCCAGTTCATGCCGTAGCGTTCCTTGCCCACGTCCACGGTTTCGCCCAGCGCGCGCTCGAGCAGGTCGAAGTCGAGCTTGCCGCCCTCGGTGCGGATTTCGGGAAACAGGCGCAACAGCTCCTGCTTCCTGTCGTCCGCGATTTCATGCGAACGTAGATCAAGCCTCTCGGGTTCGTTGGTAATGATCTTCTCGTTCATTGGGAAAGTTCTACCACTTTACATTGAATCTCTACGAAATCCATACCTCGTCGATAACCCTAGCGATAGCAGAGTCAAGGTCTCGTCGTCGACGGGCCTCAATTAGGGATAGCCACAAATCGATCGTGGCGTCGTCAACCGCGGCCACGAGACCTCTGTCGTCCTTGAGGGTGTCCCGGCACCTTTGAACGAAGCGCGCCCTGTCCTCAAAATGCCGGCAACAGATGAAGCCAACCCTGCCACGATTCGGCGAGAAGCGTCCGGCGATTTGATCAAGCTCTGGATTGTTGATCTCAGTCGTGTAGTTCTTGCACTCGAAGGCCACAAATGCGCTGGGAAGCTTTCGAGTAGCATGGAGACGATAGAAGATCCCGATGGTTGCTCCGTTCTCCATTAAAACATCAATTCGCTTACGGCCTTGGTGAATCTCTTGTTCCTTTCGCGGGCAGAGGAGCGCCGGGAAAAAGAGAAATTCAAGGATGCCGACCATGAGCTTGTGGTAACTCGATGCATGTGCATTGCCCGGCGGGATTGCCGCCAATGCGGCGCGAAGCGCTGATGCAATGCCTGGTTCATCGTCCTCTTCTACTATGCTGTGTATTCCTCGTTTTTCCAGCTGTTCAAGATGCTGACGATATCGAACAAGTACCTCTGGATGTTCTTTCGAAAACTGAAAAAGATAGTCTTTAGTGCATGGGTATCTGGCTTGCAGATCCTTCTTGTACACCTTGCGTTTTCCATTCTTGAGGGCGTGCACAAGGTTCGAGCCAGCCGCAAGGTGTTGCGCTTGCAGGAACTCAAGAGCGAAGTGGCGATAGTAATGCTGGTGATCATAGGAAGGTTCGAAGCGCGCTATGGCCTTCGGAACCAACAAAATCGGCTTTCCACCCACAACAGGCAGTTGCAGGTATTCGTTGACCCAATCTTGGGCGCTAAGAGAGAAACATGCCCCTAATGCTACGTCACGTACGGGGACGCCGTGCAATTGACATTGATCGAAAGTGTACTCTGCTAGCCTGCCCCGAACGACGTTTGTCGTAAGATCGGATATCTTGTCCCAGCCGATTCCCTCGATCATCAGTTCACATTCCTCAAGCGAACTTAGAAATCCAGTCTTTACAGCGTTTGACTCTCGAAGTGCCTGGAATAAGCGGTCTGCCTGATTTGGACCAATGCCGGCTCCTTGAGGCCTCCCGCGCGAAAGACCGAATCTGGTCTCGTTGGGCTCCCTGAGATGGGCCAAAAGATTCCGCGCTTCATCACTGCGGTTGCTCCTAATACTATCGACGACCTTTTGAAAGAATGCTAGGAGATGGGCATGGGAATCTTGCGACCACCGATCCGGACGCTGCGAAATTGCAAAAGGATCTACAAATAAGGCGATGTCCCTATTCAGTGGAACGTCGACAAAATCGAGCTCGCCTTGGGACTTATCTAGGCCAAAATGCTGGGAAAATGTAGATTTGCTCGACATTACCTATGCCATTCCTAGCTACGTATCTCCGTTTGGATGGTCATAGCAAACAAAAACCTCAAAGGATTATAAAAATAGGGTGAGGGTAAATTATTCCACCTTCGCCGACTTCACGAGATGCATTAGGTTTGTCCGTATCGGTGCTTCTTTGCAGCGCTAGATGGTAGGCGAGGAGCTGCAGCGGCAAAACGTGCACAATGGGCCTTAGCCAATTGGCAGCGATGAGCAGTTGGTCTATTTTTCCACGCGCTAATTGTTCGGGTTCTGCCGCCATACTCCTCCCGTGGGCGGGACCCGTGTTCCGTTCATAGCTTTCGATACACCTCAGCACCCGCCTGCCGGAATTCTACCGCTTTTTCCTCCATGCCGCGCTCCAGCGCCTCGGCTTCAGGAATTTTTCCATCAGAGCGCTGGACAGGACTTATTTGCCCTTCAACAGCAGAATGACTCGATTAATAACTTGCTCCAACTCGCGTTGTGGCAACCGCGCGATGAATTCCGCGCGTCGCGCTCCAGTCCAGATTCTTGACGTGGTCGGAAAGCACGGCGCCGGAAACCTTCAATCCATCGGGGACCAAAATCTCGAACGGATAGCCCTTGATATGGCTGGTGACGGGGCAGCACAGCGCCAATCCGGTTCTTGCATTGTAAGCAAGTGGGGAGACGACGAGAGCAGGACGCCGGCCCGCCTGCTCGTGTCCTGCCTGGGGATTAAAATCCAGCCACATCAAATCACCGCGGTCAGGCTGGTAGCGCGAAGCGCGTTTCACCACACTTCAAAACCCTTGGCTTGCCCGGTGTCGGTTTCGCGGTGCAGATTACCCGCCGTGATTTGACTCACCAGCTTTTTAAGACTCAAACCGGCCTCGTGCAGCGGCTCGACGATGATTCGTCCTTTGGCAAGGCTCAACTTGACGCTGGAGCCTTCGGCCAGCTGCGCGCTGCGCGCGAACGGCATGGGCAGACGTAACGCCAGGCTGTTGCCCCAACGCAGAATTTTTTGTGATTGCATGGCAGTGCTCCAAGACAGGACGTATATGTTATGGCTATACGCCGTATATCAGTCAATACCACCCACGTTTCTTCGCGCGCGAATTTGCCTTGAACTCTTTTTCCAGGGGTCTGGTGTCAGTGCCATATCGCTTTGTTCAGAGTTTTCGATACACTTCAGCGCCCGCCTGCCGGAATTCTACCGCTTTTTCCTCCATCCCGCGCTCAAGCCGCTTTGGCCGTCACGCGAAGCTTCACGCGCGTCTTTTTCTGTAATGCCCTCACGATACCGAAGAAATTTTCGGTGTTGGGATTGCCGCGCGGGGCCAGCATCCGATGCAGGCTCTTGCTCGGTTTGTTGATTTCCGCCGCGAGACCTTCGAATCCGATGGTCGCGTTCACCAGATCGCGCAGAACGGCTTTGCTCAATGACGTTAGGTCTTAGAATTCCCAATCGGGAAAATACTCTAGTAATAGGCGGTATTTCTCACAAAGTTTCCCGTTCGGGAAAAATATCCTTGACTCCGTACTCACTAGTATGTAATATTCCCGTTCGGGAAAACTGATTTTGACCACTTACGCCAATGACTATTATCGATCTTTCGTCCGTTAAGCATCTTGGAAGAGCAATTCGCGCTGCCCGAAAGTCCATGGGATTACGCCAGGCAGAAGCAGCTCTTCTGTGTGGTGTCGGGGTCCGTTTCCTTTCCGACCTCGAAAGGGGGAAGGACACTGTTCGGCTAGATACGACACTCAAAGTGATCAATGGCCTTGGACTCGCGTTATCACTTGGCTCAAAGAAGCCCTTCTGGAGCAAAGATGAGTGATGCCCTCGATGTGTACGTGAATCAGGATCTTGCGGGCCAGTTACGCGAAGTGCGAGGCAAACTCCTTTTTGCATATGCAAAGGAGTGGCTAGGATCAGATCGATTCTTTCCATTATCGGTAACAATGCCACGCCATCTTGAAGAGTTTCCGGATGAAATATCGCGCCCATTTTTTGAGAATCTGTTACCCGAAGGCGAAGTTCGGGCTGCCATTGCGAAATTAAAACGTGTGTCGGAAAAAAACACATTTGGGTTGCTTGAGGAAATTGGGGGGGATTGTGCAGGCGCCGTCTCACTTTGGTCGGTCGGGGAAGTGCGTAAGACAGATGTTAGCTATACACCAATTAGTGAAAAGAAGCTTGGCACGATACTGGCGGACATGCAGAAACGGCCTCTCTTGGTCGCCGATGATGAGCTTCGCTTATCCTTAGCCGGTGCGCAGAATAAGTTGCCCGTTTACTATGATGGCGAACAACTGTCGCTCCCTTTGGGTGGTGCCCCAAGTTCGCACATTCTTAAACCAGGTTCACCACACTATGAAAATATGCCCGTTAATGAATGCTTCTGCATGGTGCTTGCCAATAAAGTCGGCTTGCCTGTTCCCAAATCAGCCATTCTTCGCAAACCGGGCCCAATCTATTTGGTCGCCAGATACGATCGAGTCATTGGAACAAATGGAAAACTTACGCGCATCCACCAAATTGATTTTTGCCAAGCGCTTAATTTGCCTTCAAGTAAGAAATACGAAAAAGAAGGCGGGCCTAGCCTTACAGCTTGTTTCGACGTTGTTTCCAAATACAGCTCTCAGGCAGCAAAAGATCGTTTAGGTCTTATTTTGTGGGTGATCTTCAACTACTTGATTGGTAATGCTGATGCTCACGCGAAAAACCTGTCTCTTTTGATCACGACGAAGGGAATTACGCTTGCTCCCTTTTATGATCTAATTTGTACGGGGACATATTTAGATCTTACGGACAAGCTTGCGTTAAAGATTGGTGGCGAGAACAGGCCAAGCTGGTTACAGAAGCGTCATTGGGAAGTACTCGCAAAAGAATCCGGGGCGAACCCCCGCATTGTTTGGAAACAGATCAATGATCTCTCAGAGGCCATAATTGCCGCGGCTAAGGTTGTTACGGCAGAACTGAACCTCCAGGTAAACGAGCAGATATTAGTTGACAAAATTTGCAGCATCATCTCTACGCGGTCTAAGTATCTTCTAGGCCTACTGAAAAAATGACTTCATCAAGCACCTAATTTAAATTCCGCACAATCAGATACAACGACTGTAATACTTGTTGGTTAGACTTTCTAATACACATCCCAGCCAGCCAGCCGGAATTCTACCGCTTTTTCTCCCATGCCGCGCTCCAGCGCCTCAGTTTCAGGAATTCCTCCATCAGAATTTCGCCGGGGTGAATGGGTTTGAGCTTTGTTATAGGCGGAGTCCTCAGGCCGCAATTCGTTCTCTAGACGTGAAGGCTTTTTGCAAGTCCCGCCGTGTAGCGCCGGCGGCAATCAGCGCGCGCACGATCAGGTCCAGCGAGACCGAGGGATCGCCCGCCTCGATCTTGGCTATGCGGGACTGGCTCGACCCCAAGCGTTGTGCGAGATCAATTTGGGAAATGCCGTGCTTCAAGCGGGATTTCTTCACGGCGCTGATCAGGGAGAGCCTCAGCTCAACCAGCGCAGCCTCCTCCCGGCTCAATTTAAGAAAATCCTTCGCCGTTCCGACTTTCCAGCCAGCTGCTTGCAGTCGCTTAAGTTTTCCGGTGCTCATGATTGTTTCCTTATCCTGCTCAAACCGGCTTTGCCGTTACACGCAGCTTCACGCGCGTCTTTTTCTGCAATGCTCTCACGATGTCGAAAAAGTTTTCGGTGTTTGGATTGCCGCGCGGGGCCAGCATCCGATGCAGGCTCTTGCTCGGTTTGTTGATTTCCGCCGCGAGACCTTCGAATCCGATGGTCGCGTTCACCAGATCGCGCAGAACGGCTTTGCCTACAGTGGTATCGCCGGCCAGGTAGGCGTTGATCGCCTCGGTAAACAGCGCTTCGCGGAACCGCGCGTCACGCTGCGCGCGCGCCAGAACCGTTTCCTTGAAATCCCGTGTCAGTGCCATGTCGTCTGGCGATTCGTCAAGCCGCTTTGAGCACTTTCAAATTCTTGACTTTGGTTCCCATCCGGTCTTCCTCGGTCTGCAGATCATATTTGGCCTGCAGGTTCATCCAGAACTGCGGTGAAATGCCGAAGTAATGAGCGAGGCGAAGAGCGGTGCCGGCGGTAATGCCGCGCTTGCCGAGCACGATCTCATTGATGCGGCGGGGGACACGTCAATATCCACCGCGAGCCGGTACTGACTCACATTGAGCGGCTTCAGAAATTCTTCCATCAGAATTTCGCCGGGGTGAATGGGTTTGAGCTTGGCCATATGTGCAGGCCTTAGGCTGCGTGCACCCGCACGCGGCGCTCGGTCTTCGGCCAGGTCGTGCGCTTGGCGAGACGCAGGTCGTAATCCACCTGCAACCCCATCCAGATTTCCGGGGAGACACCGAAATATTTACCCAGCCGCAGCGCGGTATCAGCGGTGATCGCACGCTTGCCGCTCACGACCTCGCTGATTCGATTGGGCGGAACAGCGATTTCGCGCGCAAGCGCGTTGATACTCACCCCGAGCGGCTTCATAAATTCCTCGTAGAGGACCTCCCCGGGAGGAATTGGATCGAGCAGTTTCGTAGTCATGGCTTCACCTATGCGTGGTAATCGACGATTTCGACGTCGAATGCGTGTCCTTCCGACCAGCGAAAGCAGAGCCGCCACTGGTCGTTGATGCGGATGCTGTGCTGGCCCTTGCGGTTACCCTTCAGCGCTTCCAGCCGGTTACCCGGCGGGACAAGCAGGTCCTGGAGCGAGCGTGCCTGGTTGAGATACAGCAACTTGCGGCGCGCCGGCCGCTCGATCGCTCGAAAACGCGCGACCTGCCTGTCATGAAACAGCGCTTCCGTGTCGGGCGAACGGAAGGACTTGATCATACGTAAAGGGTATTACGCTTCGCATAATACGTCAAGCGTTATTACCACGTGGCAGCAGAACCGAGGGACACCTTTATCCTGAGCGTGGATGCTGTTCTAATTTGTTCAGAGTTTTCGATACACCTCAGCGCCCGCCTGCCGGAATTCTACCGCTTTTTCCTCCATGCCGTGGGTGATCGCCTATAATCTCGGTATTCTCCTGCGTCGGCTGGTCCTGCCCCGTGCCATTCAGAGCGGGTCACTAACAAGCCTACAGCAGCGGGTGTTCAAGACCGGTGGGCACCTGATCCGGCATGCCCGCTATTACATCCTCCAGCTTGCTGAAAGCCGCTTGACACTGAGCCTCTTTTTGGGCAGATTCTTTGGGCGCATCGAGCAACTCGCGTGGCACCCGATCTGATCGTCGGAAATTCCGGATTAGAGAGGTCTGTCCATTTCCAGTTAGACACCCGTGCGACAAGACTGCCGTCAGAACAAGGGAGGTAAATCATGGAACGAATAATTTCTCGCCGCGAGTTCGTCAAAAGGCTCGCAGGCGGAGCAGCGCTCCTTGCGCTACAGCCATCATGCAGTTCCTTGGCGCCGTCGCTGCCGCCGGGGCTGCTGCTGCGCAATGACCTGACGGATCTCAGCGGGACACTGCTCTTCGACGATGCTGCGCTGCAGGCGGCTGCGAACGACTTTGGACGCATCGTGCATCGGCTGCCGATCGCTGTGCTCAAACCCGGCTCGGCTCAAGATATCGTGAAGCTGGTTCAGTTCGCGAACCGCCATGGCCTCAAAGTTGCGATGCGGGGTCAGGCCCATTCATTTTTTGGCCAAACTCAGGCCGAGGGGGGAGTCGTCATCGACTCCAGTAGTTTGAATTCCGTCCGCATCATCAATTCGGGCGCCGTCGAGGTTGGCGCCGGAGCAAAGTGGAGCGCCGTTTTGGATGCAGCGAACGCCTCCAAGCGAACGCTGCCGGTGATCGCCGATATCTTCCTTTCGGTCGGCGGCACGATCAGTACGGGTGGATTTGCCGTGACGACGTACACCCAAGGTTTTCAGGTCGACCGTGTTCTGGAACTCCAGGTGGTGACGGGGGATGGGCAGCTCGTGACCTGTTCCGACGAACGCAACAGTGATCTCTTCAACGCCATGCTTGGCGGGCTGGGTCAATGCGGCATTATCGTGAAAGTCGTCATGGAGCTGGTTGCCGCACCCACTCACGTCCTGTTCTTCAAGTTGAACTACGAGGACTTTCAGACAGCCTCCGCTGACCTGGCGTTTCTCGCGAAGGTTGGGCGCTTCAACCACCTCGACGGGAGGGGCGCCGCACAGCCGGGCGGTGGCATCGCGTATTACGTCGAAGGCGGAGTTTTCTATGACGCTCCGAATACTCCAAGTGAGGCGCCACTGCTCGCGGGGTTGAGGTTTGCGAACCAAACCACCAAAGTGATGACCTATGAGCAGTACTATCGCCGCGAAGAAGTATGCACTATCTGTACTGCTCCCACGCTAAAACCCTTTGTGTACCTCTGCTTGCCCTCATCTCGATACGTCGAGTACACATCGAGAATGCTTGCCACTCCTGAAGAGGCTGCCTTTGTGACTCCGCGCATGTCTGCATGGAGGAGGAGCTCCATGAAGCGTCCGCTCGTCCGTTTGCCGAACGAAGATATCGTCTTCAGATTCCAGATTTCGCGGGTTCTGCCGGCATCGGCTGATATATCGTCCGCGATCGCGATGAATCGCACACTATACGAGCGGGCGCGCGCTATGGGCGGAACACGATTGACGACGAGCGCGATTCCGTTTTCGCAGGCCGATTGGATCCAGCACTATGGACCCGTTTGGAAATCGGTCCAAGCCTCGAAGGCGCGGTTCGACCCGAAGAATGTGCTGGCACCGGGACACGGAATGTTTCCTGGCTAAGCCCGCGAACGCGGTGTCTAAGCGGTCGTTTGAGATGGCCGCCGCAAAGCGGCACCACTTCATGAAGTCTCAAATAAATTTCGCGGCAGGCCGGATTGGCGGATGGCGTTGCTTGACTTCGGTGGGATCGGCGGTTTCGAAAAAAAGCTCCACGGCTTCCTGCAGGTTACTGCGCGCTTCCTCAATGGTGTAGCCTTGACTGGCGATATCAAATTCCGGACACAGCGCCACGTAGCCGTTGCCCTCTTTCTCGATAATCGCGGTTAACTGATGTTTTTTCTTCATTGCGGTCTCCAAACTTGAAGAGCGTCCGTCTAGTTTACACCTTTTGATAGACCTCTCCGCCCTGCTTCACAAACTCCACAGCCTTCTCCTCCATCCCCTTCTCCAAGGCTTCGGTTTCGGAGAAGCCGTGGCTGGCTGCGTAATCGCGCACGTCCTGGGTAATCTTCATCGAACAAAAATGCGGGCCGCACATGGAGCAGAAATGGGCGAGCTTGGCGCCTTCCTGCGGCAGGGTCTCGTCGTGGAAAGCTTTCGCCTTGTCGGGGTCGAGGCCGAGGTTGAACTGGTCATCCCAGCGGAATTCGAAGCGCGCTTTGGATAAAGCGTTGTCGCGAATTTGCGCGCCCGGATGGCCTTTGGCCAAATCGGCGGCATGCGCAGCGATCTTGTAAGCCATGATGCCGTCTTTGACGTCGTCCTTGTCGGGAAGCCCGAGGTGCTCCTTGGGCGTGACGTAGCAGAGCATGGCAGTGCCGTACCAGCCTATCATCGCCGCACCTATTGCAGACGTGATGTGGTCATAGCCCGGCGCGATGTCGGTGGTGAGCGGCCCGAGAGTATAGAACGGCGCTTCCTTGCAATACTTCAATTGCAAATCCATGTTCTCCTTGATGAGCTGCATGGGCACGTGGCCCGGGCCTTCGATCATGACCTGCACATCGTGTTTCCAGGCGATGTCGGTCAGCTCGCCGAGAGTTATTAATTCAGCGATCTGCGCCTCATCGTTGGCGTCGTAAATCGAGCCGGGGCGCAGGCCGTCGCCCAGGCTGAAGCTCACGTCATACGCTTTCATGATTTCGCAGATTTCCTCGAAGCGGGTGTAGAGGAAACTTTCCTTGTGATGCGCGAGGCACCATTTGGCCATGATCGAGCCGCCGCGCGAGACAATGCCGGTCATGCGTTTCGCAGTGAGCGGAATAAACGGCAGCCGCACTCCGGCGTGAATGGTGAAATAATCCACGCCCTGCTCGCACTGCTCGATCAAAGTATCGCGATAGATTTCCCAAGTGAGCTCTTCCGCTCTTCCGTCTACTTTCTCCAATGCCTGGTAAATCGGCACGGTGCCGATGGGCACCGGCGAATTACGGATAATCCACTCGCGCGTTTCGTGAATGTCTTTGCCGGTGGACAAATCCATCACCGTGTCGCCGCCCCAGCGGATGGCCCAAGTCATTTTTTCCACTTCTTCCTGAATCGAGGAGGTGATGGCTGAATTGCCGATGTTGGCGTTGATTTTCACCAGGAAGTTGCGGCCGATGATCATCGGCTCGGTTTCCGGATGGTTAATGTTGGCGGGAATGATCGCCCGGCCGCGCGCCACTTCATCGCGCACGAATTCCGGTGTAATCAATTTGGGAATTGAGGCCCCAAAATCCTGCCCCGGATGCTGGTGGGTAAGCAATTCGGAAAGCTCGTCGCAGCGTTGGTTCTCGCGGACGGCGATGAATTCCATCTCCGGCGTGATTTGGCCCTTGCGCGCATAGTGCATCTGCGTGACATTCATGCCCGGTTTGGCGCGCAAAGGCTTGCGCTTCAAATTGAAACGCAGTTCCGCCAGCTTGGGATCGGTCAGACGGCGGCTGCCGAATTCGGAGCTTGGGCCGGAGAGTTTTTCCGTGTCATTGCGCTCGAGTATCCATTTTTCGCGCAAAGCGGGAAGCCCGGCGCGGACATCAATCTTTGCCGCAGGGTCAGTGTAAGGGCCGGAGGTGTCGTAGACATAAAGCGGCGGATTTTTCTCCGCGCCGAAAGAAGCGGGCGTGTCGGATTGAACGATTTCACGCATCGGCACCCGGATGTCGGGACTGCTGCCTTCGACATAAACCTTGCGCGAATTCGGCAACGGTTTCACCGCCGCTTCATCAACGTGGGCGGTGGCACTTAAGAATTTCGGGTTGGCATTCACAACTCGCTCCTCGCAGGACGCGGGGAGCGGTGGAGGAATTCAACGCTTCCCTGCGCCGGCATTATCCGTATCAGGTTATAAGGGTATGATCTCACCCGGCTGGTCTACAAAACTCGTCGCTTGCGCTTGGGAGTTTTGTAGGGTTCCATTAACAACCAGGACCCCTAACGTAAGTGAGACGCTACTCGGACTATGCGATAATTGCAAGCTCGCAAACGCCCTCCGATTTCAGGTCCATGGATATCGAACAAGCGCGCTTCAACATGATCAAGCAGCAAATCCGCACGTGGGAAGTGCTCGATCAGGAAGTTCTTGATTTGTTGCTTGTAATCAGGCGCGAGCGGTTTGTCCCGGAAAAATGGCGCGCGCTGGCTTTTGCCGACATGGAAATCCCCTTGGGACACGACCAGGCGATGTGGCAGCCGAAAATGGAAGCGCGCGTGCTACAAGAGCTTGCGCCAAAAAAAACCGACATGGTGCTTGAAGTGGGCACCGGCAGCGGTTACCTCACCGCGCTCTTCGCCGCCAAAGCGCAGCACGTCTATAGCGTGGAAATCATTCCCGAGTTTTCGAAGCAGGCGGCGCAAACCCTCCGCTCCGAAAGTACCAGCAACGCCACGCTGGAAGTGGGGGATGCCGCGCGCGGCTGGAATGCGCATGCGCCTTACGATGTGATTGTGCTCACCGGTTCGGTGCCGATGCTGCCCGAGGCGTGGCAGCAAAGCCTGAATCCCGGCGGCAGGCTATTTGCCATCGTGGGCGATCCGCCGGTGATGGCGGCAAGACTGATTGCCTGTGTTGCGCCCGGAGCGTACAACTCGGTGGATTTGTTCGAGACCTGCATTACACCGCTGGTCAACGCGCCCCAGCCTGAACGCTTTATTTTTTAACCGAGTTGCAAAATTTGCCGCTCGCCCTGAGCTCGTCGAAGGGTGAGCGGCGTAGCCTACCTCCGTTCATGTCCTTCGACTACGCTCAGGAGAGCGTTCGACAGCCTTTAGTGCTGAGCTTGTCGAAGCATCACCACGAACGGGCACGGCGTAATCAAGGTTGTCAATAATTAAAAACGGATTAAGCGCAGGATTCTTTGCGTCGCGCCCTGATACCGCGCAATGAAAGTGCGGCCCGCTTCTCCCATCACTTTTCGTCTCGCTGCATCGGCAAACAAGGATTTGATTGCCTCCCCAAGTTCAGCAACATTGGTAACGCGCTGCGCTGCACCCGCTTGCACCGCAAGCTCGGCAGCTTCGGCAAAGTTAAAAGTATGCGGGCCGATTAATACCGGCTTGCCCACCGCACAGGCCTCGAGCAGGTTCTGACCTCCGTAAGGCAGAAGACTCCCGCCCACGAAAGCCACGTCGCACGCCGCATAGTAAGCGAACATTTCTCCCATGCTGTCGCCCAGTATAAATTGCGTGTCGGCGGCGACAGGCCGATTTTCGCTTCTACGCTGGAAGCGAACATTACGGCTTTGCAATAATGCCGCGACTTCGTCAAAGCGCTGCGGGTGGCGCGACACGATGACCGTAAGCAGATCCGCAAGGCCGGTTGCCGCGGCCGCTTGCAGCACCAGTTCCTCCTCGCATTCACGGGTGCTGGCGGCGAGAAAAACCGGCCTCGCGCCAAAGCGGGAACGCAATTCGCCACCGAGTTCGAGCAAGGAAGAGGGCGGCTTCACGTCGAATTTCAGGCTGCCCGTGACTTCAACGCTTGCCGCGCCCAGCGCTCGCAAGCGCTCCGCGTCCTGCTGCGTCTGCGCTGAAACAGCGGTCAGCGATTGCAGCGCCGGCCGCACTAGGCTTGCAAAACGCGCGTAACGGGCGGCAGATTTTTCAGAGAGCCGAGCGTTTACCAGATAAAGCGGAATCTTTTTTTCCTTGCAGAGGTGAATCAGGTTAAACCAGATTTCGGTTTCCAGCAGCACGCCGGCAACCGGTTTGAAATGCCGCAAAAAACTCTCGGCCGCCTGTGGGAAATCATAGGGAAGATAACAGCGCAGAACGTTGCCGCCGAAAAGCTGCTCGCCGGTTTCGCGCCCGGTGGGCGTCATGTGGGTGAGCAGAATCTGATGCCCGGGATGCGCCTGGCGCAAAGCCTTCACCAGCGGCTCCGCCGCGCGCGTCTCGCCAACTGAAACCGCGTGCAGCCAAATCACCGGTCTTCCGGGCGCTTCCCGGTAAAAACCGAAACGCTCGGGAATATGCTTGAGATAGGCCGGCTGGCGTCGGCTGCGCCATAGCAGATGCAGCAGCGCAAAAGGCAGCATCGCGTAGGTCAGCAGGGTGTAGACGAAGCGCGTCTTGATCATCTCAATGTCCCCTTACCGCTGAGGGAAAGGTCGTCAGTTCCTTTTCAATAACCCATCCCCACCCCAACCCTCCCCTTGAAGGGGAGGGATCATAAAATTCTGCCTCCCCGTGAAGAGAAGGGTTCTAAAATTCTGCATCCCCTTGAGGGGGAGGGATCATAAAATTCTGCATCCCCTTGAAGGGGAGGGATCATAAAATTCTGCATCCCTGTGAAGGGGAGGAATCGTAAGATTCTGCCTCCTCTTGAAGGAGAGGTTCGCAAATCAGAGGAAGCCACCGGCTTCAGCTCCCTCCCTACCAGTGAGAAGTCACCATTTTTTAACTCCTTCCTCATCAGGGGGAGCAGGAATTCACTCTGCTCAAGCCGGTGAAGGAGAAGCCGCCATTTTTTAACTCCTCCCTCTTCGCGGGAAGCCACCATTTTTTAACTCCTTCCCCCTCAGGGGGAAGGTTGGGATGGGGGTGGGGTATGCAAAGCGCGCCATATCGAATCCTTAACCGCTTCGACGTCATGAAATATCTCGTTATTCCAAAATCTCAGCACCCTGAAACCCGCGCTCATCAGCGTTGCCGTGCGAGCTGCGTCCCGCTCCATGTGCTCTCCATGCTGCCCTCCGTCCATCTCGATTACAAGCATCGCTTCCAGGCAAACAAAGTCAAGAATGTAGTCTCCGAAAGGATGCTGCCTACGGAATTTGAAACCGTCCATTTGCCTTCTATGCAGGTAATGCCATAAGCGCAACTCCGCATCAGTCATGTTGTCGCGCAGTCTGCGTTGAAGTCCGCCCTGAAGAATGCTCTTGTTGATTTGCCCTTTCACGCTACCCCATCCCCACCCGTACCCTCCCCTTGAAGGGGAGGGTTTAAATTTTCCCCCATCAAGGGGGAAGGAAAGTCGGAGCGTACCGCAAGCAACTTATCGAGCGCCGCCGCAACCGCGCCTACCGCCGGCGGGCGATTTTTCCCGCCCAGATTGACGGCGCTTTCGGAATAAATTCCGGTGTCTTGAGGCTCGGTCGCGCAGTAAATCCCGATGACCGGGACTTTGAGCGCCGCGGCGAGATGCGCAAGCCCGGTATCGACGCCGATGACAACTTTGGCGCCGGCAAGCAGGGACGCCGCTTCGTCAAGAGTGAGCTGCGGGGGCATAACAGAAAATTTTATCCGGCGTGCCAGCCGCTCGCTGCGCACCCGCTCGCCTTCGCTGCCCCACGGCAGAACGCAGGAGAGCCCCGATCCATTCAGATAAGCACCCAGCTCAATCCAGCGCGGTTCCGGCCAAAGCTTGTCGCTGTCGCTGCTCGCATGCAACAACACTGCATAGGGGGCTTTAAGCCAGGAAAAATTTGCGGGCTTGGCCTGAATGCCGTAATCCGCCTTGCCCTCCAGCGCATAACCCAGCGCCTGCGCGGCGAGCGAACGGTTTCTCTGCACCGCGTGCAGCGTCCACGGCACGTCAAAAACACGGTCGTAAAACCAGCCCAGCGGCTCGCGCGCGCTCTTCCAGTTGAGCCCGCAGCGCACACCGCGCGCCAGCCGTGTGATCAGCGCGCTTTTAATCAATCCCTGGGAATCGAGAATAAAATCGTACTGCCCGCTGCCCAGCCACTCGCGGAAATCAGCAAGCTCCCACCAGGTCTGCCGCTGCCACAGCGTTTTGCGCCAACGGCGCAATTTCACCGGTAAAACGGCGCCCACTCCTGCGTGCATCACCGGAATCGCCTGATACGCTTCCTCCACCACCCAGTCGATGTGCGCCTCGGGAAAATGCCGGCGGATGTCGCTCACCACCGGCAGATTGTGGACGACATCCCCCATCGAGGAGGTTTTGACCAGCAAAATTTTTGGCATTAGTGATTTTGATTGTCGGGGGATTCGCGACCCACTAGCCTACACTGAAACGATTTATGCTCAAAGATTGGCCGGCAAAGGACGCGGCCGACCGTGCCGGGGAGCGCTTCCGCATTGGTGTATAATTGGCTGATTTTTTAAGGCTCCGGTGGTGTATGTCGCTCAGTAAACTCATCGTAAAACTGGAGAATCGGTCCGCTCTCATCGGCATTATCGGCCTGGGCTATGTGGGATTGCCCTTGATGCTGCGGTTTAGCGAAGCCGGCTATCGGGTGTTGGGCATCGATATCGATCCGGACAAGGTCAGTCGCCTGAATAAAGGCGAGAGCTACATCAGTTACATTCCCAGCCAATCCATCGCGACTGCCCTGAAAAAAGGCTTCGTCGCCACCAGCGAATTTAAGAAATCCTCCGAGGCGGACGCGCTGATTATCTGCGTTCCGACGCCGCTCAATCCTTATCGAGAGCCGGATCTCAGCTTCGTCCTCGGCACCTTGAATTCGCTGCTGCCGCATTTGCGCGCGGGACAAGTGGTCTCGCTGGAAAGCACCACCTATCCCGGAACCACGGATGAGGAACTGAAGCCGCGCATCGAATCAACCGGGCTCGTAGTCGGCAAAGATATATTTCTGGTGTTCTCACCGGAGCGGGTGGACCCGGCCAATTCCGATTTCGAGATCCGGGCCATACCCAAAGTCTGCGGCGGCACCACTGCATCCTGCCTTAAAGCGGGCCTCGCGCTTTACCGGCAAGCTATCGACAAGGTTGTGCCGGTGAGTTCGGCACGAACGGCGGAAATGGCCAAGTTGCTGGAAAACATCCACCGCGCGGTCAACATCGGTTTGGTGAATGAAATGAAAATCATCGCCGACAAAATGGGCATCGACATTCACGAAGTCATCCGCGCCGCCGCCACCAAACCGTTTGGTTTCGTCCCTTACTATCCCGGCCCCGGCCTGGGGGGTCACTGCATTCCCATCGATCCTTTTTATCTCACTTGGAAAGCCCGTCAATACGGTGTGCACACCCGCTTCATCGAATTGGCGGGCGAAGTCAATAGCAACATGCCGACGTGGGTCTTGGGAAAAATCGCCGACGCATTGAATGACCGAGGCAAGGCAATCAAGGGCAGCCGTGTTCTTGTTCTCGGCATTGCCTACAAAAAAAACGTGGAGGACATGCGCGAATCTCCCGCCGTTGAGCTGATGGAATTGCTCCGGGCCAAAGGCGCAGAATTAGCTTATTCGGACCCGCATGTGCCGGTCTTCCCCAAAATACGCAAGCATGATTTTGCACTGCACAGCATCCCGCTAACACCCGATTCTCTCGCCGTTTACGACTGCGTGGTGCTCACCACCAATCACGATGCTTTCGATTACCACATCATCAAAAAGTATGCCAAATTGATCGTCGACACGAGAGGCGTCTACCTGGAACCTGCCGGCAATATCGTCAAAGCCTGAAGGCCTTTCCACCACGGTTTATTCGCGGTGGCTCATTTTGATCTGTCATTGCGAACCGGGCGCGCCCTCATTCTCCTCATCCGTTCCGCGGCACTTAAGGGACGGCCTGCCGACCGCGGGCGCCCGGGTTTCGCCGGAACGCTGAACAGGTTTCGCCCGCATACTGCCTCTCGGGCTGCGTATTCATGGAAGGCGTGCGTGAGTATTTCCAGTGCCCTGAGCGCTTTTTCGCGCGCGGGCTTTGCGAAATCCTGCCCCAGACCCACGTAGCGGATGTTGTCGCAGCGGATGCTCTCCTGCGCCGGGCCTAGCGCCACTCGGAGCGGATCGCCGCCGGTAACGCGCGAGGGAATCCCGGCCGCTTCGCACAGCCTCGCAAAGTCAGTGAGATGCGGATAGGCTTTGCGGGACGGTGGCGAGGCCGCAATTTTTGGCGGCGCAATCATGGGACGAAAAGGGATGGGTTTCATTGTTCACCCCTTTGGACGCTTGACCGGCTTGGCCGGTTTCGCCAGCTCTTTTGCCACGCGTTCGCAGGCTTCCCGCAGGGGGCGGGCAGCGTGCATGTTGCCGGAAGTCACAGCCAGAAATTCGGGCGACTTGGGCAGGTTTGAAAGCAGCCCGGCTTGTTCCGCAGTCAGATAAGGGCGCACCAGACCGGCGTCAAAACCCTGTTTTGCTATCAGCCAACAGAGCTTGATCAGGTCGCGCTCATCTTTTCTTCCCTTCGCGCTGCCCCGCCGATCCTGCCAGGCGTTAAGTTTTAATACCACCAAGTGTTCCAGACATGCAACGCGGATACCCTCTATAACGGTCGAGCGGGCAAAAACCTCATGGTAAGGCACCGCAAGAGCATTGTTGTGCTCGAGGTAAATATCGTACTCGAGTCCGTCCTTGACAATCTGGTACTTGTTGAGCCGGCGATTGGCGGTGACTTCTTCTACATCGCGCAGATCGGCAAAATCGGCAAGCGAAATGTAAAAGTCGGCATCATGGCTGGTTTCAATGAACCCCGCTGCGTCCTTGGCACCGGAAACATGAATGTAAACGGCAACCCCGCCGATGAATACAACACTCTCGGGATAGCTTTTTGCTATTTCGACTATGCTTTTCCAGAGTTTTGCCCAATCTTCATTTTGATTATGGCGCATGATATATTTTCCGTAACATGTTACGGAAACAATGTTACGCGCTTCCCGCGCCAAAAACAAGCTTTCCTGCTTCATGTTGGCATGCAAAACCAGCAAACCGGGATACCAGGCTGTTGATAAAGTCGAATTACCCGTCATTGCGAGCGCGTGAGCCGCAGCCCAGAGCGCAGCGAAGGGGAAGCAATCTCACTTTTTCGAATCAAAGAGTTCGAGATTGCTTCGTCGCAGACCGCGCTCCTCGCAATGACGATGCGAGACTTTTTCAACAGCCTGATACCGCCCGTTATCTTTACGCCATGGAAAATCAGGGCGCCAGACGTTACAATCCCGCTTTGATTCACGTGCTCTTGGAGCGGTTACATGATCCTCGTTACCGGCGGCGCCGGATTTATCGGTTCGAATTTCGTGCTTGACTGGATCGCAACGGAAAGCACCCCCGTTGTGAATCTGGACAAGCTCACTTACGCCGGCAACCTGCACAACCTTTCCAGCCTGAAGAACAGCTCGAAACATATTTTCGTTCATGGCGATATAGGCGACAGGACGCTGGTTAGCCAACTGCTTGTCCAGCATCGACCCCGCGCCATCGTCCACTTTGCCGCAGAAAGCCACGTCGACCGGTCGATATACGGCCCGGAAGATTTTATCCTGACCAACGTATTGGGCACATTTCACCTGCTGGAAGAAGCGCGGGCGCATTGGCAAAAACTCCCGGAGCCGGAGCAAGCGGCGTTCCGCTTTCTCCACGTCTCCACCGATGAGGTATACGGTTCGCTCGAGCCCGATGAGGCTCCTTTCATCGAGACCAGCCGTTACGCTCCGAACAGCCCCTACGCGGCGTCCAAGGCGGGAGCCGATCATTTGGTACGGGCTTATTGCCGCACCTATGGGCTGCCCGTTATGGTTACGAATTGCTCCAACAACTATGGCCCTTACCAATTTCCGGAAAAGCTCATACCTCTGATGATACTCAACGCGCTGCAGGGCAAGCCCCTTCCGGTCTACGGCGACGGGATGAATGTCCGCGACTGGCTCTACGTCGGCGACCATTGTGCTTCGATTCGGGCAGTACTGGCCCGCGGCCGGGTCGGAAAAATGTACAACATTGGCGGCGGCAGCGAAAAAACCAACCTAGAAGTAGTCAAAACCGTTTGCGGCATTCTCGACGAACTTCGTCCCCTCGTTCCTCACCCAATCACCCAATCACCCGGTCACCCATCACCCATCACCCATTACTCCTCGCTGATCACGTTCGTCAAAGACCGTCCAGGCCACGACCGCCGTTACGCCATGGACTTCAGCAAGATCTCACGGGAACTCGGCTGGCGGCCGGAGGAAAGCTTCGAAACCGGGATTCGCAAGACGGTGGCTTGGTACCTCGACAACCCAGACTGGGTGGCCGAAGTGATGAGCGGCGCGTATCGGCGCTGGATCGACACCAACTACGCCGGCCGCTGAGCGGCCGTACACCAGGGCGCGGAAAGCGGGCAGCAGCGCAAGCCGCAGGGAGTGTCGCCCCCTTGTTAAAGGGGCAGCGGCGCAGCCGCGGAGGATTTTCAGCCGTCCGATTGCGGAAGAAATTCCCCCGCGCACCTTCGACGCGTCGGCCCCCTTTGACAAGGGGGTTGTTGCAGCAAGCGGCGGTTGACGGACCGCAGCCACTTAGCTAGACTTAGCTAAGTCCTAAGGAGATTGCAATGGAAACCATCAACATTCATCAGGCCAAGACGCAACTGTCCCGTTTGATCGAGCGGGTCAACGCCGGTGAGGAAATTGTGATCGCCAAGGCCGGTCGCCCGGTCGCGCGGCTCGTGCCGGCAGCCGCTTCCACGGCCCCCCGCATGCCCGGCCTCATGAAAGGCCGCATCCGCGTGAGCAAGGACTTCGATGCGCCGCTTGCCCACGATCTGCTCGACGCCTTCGAAGGCAAGGCCGGCTCCCGGTGAGGTTGCTGGTCGACACGCACCTGCTGATCTGGTGGCTTGCCGGAAAAAGTATTCCTGCGCGCGCGGCTGAACTCATCCGCGACCCCGGCAACCAAATCTATGCGAGCGCTGTGAGCGTATGGGAGGTCGCGATCAAAGTGTCCCTCGGCAAGATCCGCATCAACCCGGACGAGTTTGTCGCTGCGTTACGCGAAGGCGGTTTCCAGGAATTGGCAGTGACGGGCCGTCACGCGGCGCGCGTCGCCCAGCTCCCGAAGCACCATAGGGACCCGTTCGACCGCCTGCTGGTCGCGCAGAGCCTCGCCGAGGCGATGCTCTTGCTCACGCAAGACCAGCCGCTCGCCGCGTACGGGCCTTCGGTCCTGGTCGCCCGGTAGGATTGCACAATGAAAGGCATCATTCTCGCCGGCGGATCGGGCACGCGGCTGTATCCGATGACGCACGCGGTGTCGAAACAATTGTTGCCGGTCTACGACAAGCCAATGATCTACTATCCCCTGACAACCTTGATGTTGGCCGGCATTCGCGAACTTCTCCTCATCTCCACGCCCCAGGATATCTCGAGGTTCGAGCAGTTGCTTGGCGACGGCGAGCAATGGGGACTGGCCATTTCCTACGCGGTGCAGCGCAGTCCGGACGGGATCGCCCAAGCCATCATCATCGGCAAATCATTCCTCAATGGCGGGCCGTGCGCGCTGGTTCTTGGTGACAACATATTCTACGGCCACGATCTGGGAATGGACCTTCGAAAAGCCGCGGCCAGGCAAACCGGCGCCACCATATTTGCCTACCCCGTCCAGGACCCGCAGCGCTACGGTGTGGTGGAATTTGACGGACAAAACCGCGCCATTTCTTTGGAGGAGAAACCGGAGAAACCCCGTTCCCGCTATGCGGTGACGGGTCTGTATTTCTACGACAGCGACGTGGTCGGCATCGCCGAATCACTCAAGCCCTCCGCGCGCGGCGAACTTGAGATCACCGATGTCAACCGGCATTACCTTAGCCGGAGAAAACTGGACGTCGTCGTCATGGGGCGCGGCCATGCGTGGCTGGATACCGGCACCAACGACTCCCTGCTTGAAGCCGGCCAATTCATCCAGACCATCGAAAAACGCCAGGGCCTCAAAATCGCCTGCCCCGAAGAAATCGCCTACCGCATGGGATACATCTCCGCTGAACAGTTGCAGGCGCTTGCCGAACCGCTGAAAGGCAGCGGCTATGGCGCCTATTTGCTGAGCCTGCTGCAAGACAAGATTTTCTGAACTCATCACCCATCACCTAATCACTCATCACCCATTACCCATCACCTAATCACTCATTACTCATCACTCATCACTCATCACCCATCACCTAATCACTCATTACTCATCACCCATCACCCATTACTAGAACATGAATTTAATTAAGACCGCCATTCCTGACGTGCTGATCATCGAACCGAAAGTATTCGGCGACGCGCGCGGCTTCTTCTTCGAAAGCTTCAATCGCAAGGCGTTCGCGCAAGCCACCGGGATCGACGCGGAATTCGTGCAGGACAATCATTCACGCTCGGCACGAAACGTGGTGCGCGGATTGCATTACCAGATCAAGCAGCCGCAGGGGAAGTTGATTCGCGTGACTGCGGGAGAGGTCTTCGACGTGGCGGTGGATATCCGCAAGAGCTCGCCCACATTCGGCAAATGGGCAGGTACAAAGCTGTCCACCCAAAACAAACGAATTATCTGGATACCGCCTGGATTTGCCCACGGATTTCTGGCGCTCTCCGAAGCAGCGGAACTCCTGTACAAAACCACCGATTATTACTCGCCCGAATACGAGCGCACCATCCTGTGGAACGATCCCGATCTCGGCATCGCCTGGCCGCTGCAAGGCGAACCATTGCTCTCCGCCAAGGACCGGCAGGGCGTGCCCTTCGCCAAGGCGGAAGCGTTCCCGTAAAAACCGTGGAACGACAGGTGGTGACTAGAACCGGTCTCAAAAATGCTCCCTCGCCCCGCACTGGCGGGGCGAGGGGATTTTTGAGATGGCTTCTAGAAAATGACTTGTTGAAGCGCGAACAAAGAACTCTCACCTTCCACTCAATGGAAATCTCACAGTTTCAGTTCCTTTTCCTCAAGCGGATGGCGCTTCATTTTACTTGACAGGTATACGAATATTCGTATAATAAAGCCTGTACGCTTCATGGGTTCCTCCAAGGAAGACCTGTCCGCTTTTCCGGGGTCCGCCCGCATCCGCGCCGGTCACGAGCTGTTCATGGTGCAGATGGGCGCGACCCCGACGACTGGAAGCCGATGCCCGCGATAGGCGCGGGAGCATGCGAAATACGAGTTCGTGACAGGGAAGGCGCATTCAGAGTGATCTACGTGGCAAAGTTCGCGGATGCGGTTTATGTGTTGCACGCATTCAGGAAGAACACGCAGAAAACCGCCCGGCACGATCTGCAACTCGCCGCGCAGCGTTATCGGGAAGCGGCTACGGTAGCAGGAATGAGGTGATTTATGGCAAAAAAGGTGACGGAATCCAGCGGCAATATTTTTCTGGATCTGGGGTTTCCGCCCCACGAAGCAGCGGTGATGCTGCTGCGCGCGGAGTTGGCGGAGGCCCTGCGCGTCTGGATCGAACGCGAGAAACTGACCCAGGCGCAGGCCGCAAAGCGCCTGAAAATCGCACAGCCCCGCATGTCCGAGATTGTGCGCGGCAAGGTGGAACTGCTTTCGCTCGACTATCTCGTCGGACTCTGCGCCAAGGCGGGTATCCCGGTGGATTTGCGCCTTGCGGCGTGATCCCGGGATGACCATAAGCGGTCTACCCATTACCCATCACTCGAGTTCCTTCCCTCTCAGGGGGCGCGCTGGAACGCGGAACAGGGGCCCCTTTGGGGATGTGACCGTGCAGGCGCACATAAGCACGCGGTTGACTCCGGCGCCGCATCCCGCTGCGGGGTCGCATCTATTGTCTAGAGCCAACGAAACCTGCTCCGCCCTCCGCGGGCGCGCCAAGATGGGGGTGGGGTAACCATTCCCCATTTCCCCATTCCCCATGCTCCAGGTTGACAGTCCGCGCGCCACCTGTTGGGAGCAAATAGAACTGTCCGGTGTTGTAGCAAGTTAATTGTCCGCTTTCTGCGCTGTACCGGGAAGCCCGCCGCCGCTACGCTCCGGCGGGCTTCCCGGCGCTGTACGTTAACGTTACGCGGCGGCCTTGAGTTCGCCGCATGCCAGCGGTAGTATGAACAATCATGAGCTATCGAGAACGCATCGTTATTGACCCGGCCGTTCGCAGCGGCAAGCCTTGCTTCAAGGGCACCCGCATTACGGTGTACGACATCCTGGAATATCTCGCCGGCGGCATGTCGCAGGACGATATCCTGCGGGATTTTCCCTCCCTGTCGCAGGAAGATATCCGCGCCGCCCTTGAGTTTGCGGCCGACCGGGAACGCAAGCTTGCGGCCCCGATTACTGGGTGAAGCTGCTTTTCGATGAAAACCTCAGCCCGCGGCTCATAGAGCTTCTCGCGGCTGATTTCCCGGCCAGTACCCACGTCGAGCACCTTGACATGCGCGGCGCGGTGGATATCGCGATCTGGTCTTACGCGCGCGATCATGGCTACATGATCGTGTCCAAGGACAACGACTTCCGGCAATACGCGTTCTCTATGGGCCGCCGCCGAAGGTTCTCTGGCTGGCTGTCGGCAACGCAGGAACTGCAGCCATAGCACGCTTGGTCTCCAGCAGGATCGCGAAGATTCGGGCGTTTGATGAAGACCCGGAACTGAGCCTGTTACCCCTCGATCTGAAACAATAATTCTGATAAATGGCGAGACCACACCAACGGCTGGATGCATGGCAGGAAGCCATGCGGCTGGTAAAGACCGTTTACTCGGTCACGCAGACGCCGTGCGACCACCCCTGCACTTTGTGCTTCCCCTCCTCGACGAGGAGGGGAGGGAGCGATAGCGGAAGGGGTGGTCATCCCCTGTTGAGATAGCTTCTACTCATTTCCGAGGACCTGGGCTATCTGAAACAACGGGAAGTGTTTGAGCTGCTTGAAAGGGTAGTCAAGCTGGTTACTGGATTACACCGCAAAGCCGTCAGTTCATCCGAAAAATAGCTTACCATTCCCCATTTACCATTTACCATTTACCATTTACCATTCACCATTCACCATTCACCCATCACTCATCACCCATTCCCCATCACGCCTTAGCGGGACAGCTTTCGAAGGGGGATTGTGTGTCATACCTAAAACGGTATAAAATCACTGTTTGAAGACCGCGCCACGGATCGAACAACCCGTTCACTGGGTCGGGGCCTCGAAAAAGGATCTGCTGCGTTTCCCCGAGGATGTAGTTGACGACATCGGCTACGCCCTCGGCGTAGTGCAGCAGGGCAGTATCCCGCCGTCATCCAAGCCATGGAAAGGCGAAGGGCCGGGCGTCCTAGAAATCGTTGAAGATTTTCGGGGAAATGCGTATCGAGCGGTCTATACAGTACGGTTCCAGATGGCGATGTACATCTTGCACTGTTTTCAGAAAAAATCGCCCTCCGGCATCCGTACCGCGAAGACTGACGTTGAACTTATCCGTGACCGCCTGAAGGCGGCGCGGAAAGACTATGAGGTGCGCTATGGCAAAAAAGCATGATTCTGTTGATCCTGGCACGGGCGACGTATTTATTGATCTGGGGTTTCGCGATGCCGGCGAACGCAAGCTCAAGGTACAGCTCGCGATGCGGGTCAATGAGTTCATCAAGGAGCATGGGCTTACCCAGGCAAAGGCGGCCGCGATCTTCGGTATTCCGCAGCCCCATGTGTCGGACCTGATGAATTACAAGCTGAACCGGTTTTCGTCGGAGCGGTTGATGTATTTCATGACGCTGCTCGACCGGGACGTAGAAATCATCATCCGGCCCAAGGCTACCGACCATCCGCTGGGATCGGTTTCGGTGTTGGTCACTATATAGAGATGTTCAGGGAATAGGAAATAGGGAAAAGAGGCGGTCAAAGCATCGCCGGAACCATTCACCATTTCCCATTCCCAATTTCCCTTCACCAAAATGCCTCGCATTTTGCTCACTGGAAAGAACGGCCAAGTTGGCTGGGAGTTGCAACGGATGCTCGGCGCGCTCGGCGAGGTAATCGCCCTGGGCCGTGAGGAAATGAATCTGGCAAACTCGGACGCCATCAGGGCGCGCATCCGAGAAATCACGCCCGATATCATCGTCAACGCCGCGGCTTATACCGCAGTGGACAAGGCCGAGTCAGAGCCGGATCTTGCAATGGCAATCAACGGTACCGCCCCCGGCATCATGGCGGAAGAGGCAAGACGCCTCGGCGCGCTGCTCGTGCATTACTCCACCGATTACGTGTTCGACGGCGCGAAAACCACACCGTATACCGAGGAAGACACACCCAACCCGCTCAACGTGTACGGCAAAACCAAGCTCGCGGGAGAACGGGCGATTCAGGCGTCGGGCGCGCCATATTTGATTTTGCGGACCAGCTGGGTATACAGCGCACGTGGAAAAAATTTCCTTCTCACGATACTGCGGCTTGCGGCCGAGCGCCCCGAGCTTAAAGTAGTCGGCGATCAGCAGGGCGCACCCACCTGGGCACGCGATATCGCCGAAACAACAGCACGAGTCCTCGATGAGACGAAAGAAAGGTCCGGTTTATTTCATTTGAGTGCTTCAGGCACAACAAGCTGGTTTAGTTTTGCAACTGAAATACTGCGCATCTCAGGCCAGGCCATACCCGTCCGCTCGATTCCTTCTTCAGAATACCCCTCTCCGGCTGCGCGCCCGGCAAATTCAGTGCTTGATAACACCAAATTCATGACAAGTTTCGGGCTCGAGTTGCCGGCATGGCAATCATCATTGAAGCAATGCCTGGCCGAGTACGGCCATGTGCATGCTGCGTGAATGCATAACCGCGCTGTTTTTCTGCGGTCACGGCCGGCCGCTGCGCACGCTCAATGTGCAGGATGCGCTCGACGCCCATGTGTTGAGAATTTGAAAATCGGCTGCGCAAGGCCGCCGACAGCGGCTTGAAAACCACCTTTCGCATGCAGGGTAAAAGCTTTAACAGCTTGTTTTGTAAAGATTGCAAGTATATATTTATATGTCTATCGGGGCCATGGAATGACCAACAAGCCAAACCATTGGCAATAGCGGAGCACTTCGCATGACCCACACCCCAACAGCGATCAACCCCCACGCCGCCCAACCTACATCCCTCGTGGCACTGGCCAAAAGTCTCTGGCGCAACCGCGGTTTGATTTGGCAAATGACCCGCCGCGAAGTGGTCGGGCGCTACAAGGGCTCTCTGATGGGCCTGTTATGGTCTTTTCTCAACCCTGTGTTCATGCTGGTGGTGTTCACCTTCGTTTTCTCGGTCGTGTTCAAAGCCCGCTGGGGAGTGGGTGAGGAGGAAACCAAGACCCAGTTTGCCGTGGTGCTCTTTGTCGGCATGATCGTGCACGGCCTGTTTGCCGAAGTGCTCAACCGCGCCCCCGTCCTGATTCTAGGCAATGTCAACTACGTCAAAAAAGTCGTCTTCCCGCTGGAGATCTTGCCCGCCATAAGCATGGGTACGGCGCTGTTCCACAGCCTGGTCAGCCTGCTGGTGCTGCTCATCGCCTTTGTCATCTTCAACGGCTACCTGCACTGGACGGCCATCTTCACCCCGCTAGTGCTGCTGCCGCTGGTAATCCTCACCCTCGGCCTGGCCTGGATCTTTGCCTCGCTGGGTGTATTCATCCGCGATATTAGCCAAACCATCGGCATCGTCACAACTGTGATGTTGTTTCTATCCCCCGTGTTTTTCCCCGTTACCGCCCTGCCGGAGAAATACCGCCCTCTCATCATGGCCAACCCGCTCACCTTCATCATCGAGCAAGCGCGTGAGGTGCTTATCTGGGGCCACCTGCCCGAATGGTCTGGTTTGGCTATCTACACCTTGGCGGCTACTGCCGTAGCCTGGGCAGGCTACGCCTGGTTCCAAAAAACCAGAAAGGGGTTTGCCGATGTCCTCTAACCAGAACAATTCTACTCCTCCCCTAGGAGAGGGGCCGGGAGTGAAGACTGCTACGGACAATATTGCTATCCGTGTAAGCAACCTCAGCAAGTGCTACCACCTTTACGATGCACCGCGTGATCGCCTCAAGCAGTTTGTTGCGCCCCGGCTCCAACGCCTGACCGGGCAAGCATCCAAGCAATACTTCCGCGAGTTCTGGGCGCTCAAAGATGTCTCTTTTGAAGTGAAGAAGAGCGAGACGGTTGGCATCATCGGGCGCAACGGCTCGGGCAAGTCCACCCTGCTGCAAATCATCTGCGGCACGCTTCACCCCAGTGCAGGCCATATTGAGGTAAACGGCCGCGTTGCCGCGTTGCTCGAACTCGGGTCTGGCTTTAATTCTGAGTTCACTGGGCGGGAAAACGTTTTCATGAATGCAGGTGTATTGGGGCTGTCTCGCCGGCAGACCGACGCTAGATTTGCCGACATAGAGGCGTTCGCGGATATTGGTGACTTCATTGAACAGCCGGTTAAGACCTACTCCAGCGGCATGATGGTGCGATTGGCGTTTGCCGTCATTGCGCATGTAGATGCGGATATATTGGTGATTGATGAAGCGCTGGCAGTGGGGGATGCGTTCTTTACCCAAAAGTGCATGCGTTTTTTGCGCAACTTTATGAAAACCGGAACAGTGCTGTTTGTGAGTCATGACACAGGCAGCATTAAAAATCTGTGCAACTATGCCGTGTGGCTTGAGAAGGGGCAGGTGTTACAGGAAGGCGCGCCCAAGGAGGTGTGTGAACTTTACCTTGAGGCATTTTACGAAGCACAGCAAGGCAAGAGCAGCACAACCAAGCTCAGAGCATTCAAGAAACCAGACGATTCACCTCCAATTAAAGATCAGCGGCTGGAGTTCATTAACACCAGTAATTTGCGCAATGATTTGCAGATATTTAAATTCGACCCAGACGCAGCGTCCTTTGGAAAGGGTGGGGCGCAAATTCACGATGTTCGTCTTCTGGATGAAAACGAACATCCACTTGCTTGGATTGTAGGCGGAGAAAAAGTCACGCTGCGGGTGATTGTTCACACATATAAAGATCTCGATTCCCCTATCGTCGGCTTTTTTGTCAAAGATCGTCTAGGGCAAGCTTTGTTTGGGGACAACACGTTCTTAACTTACAGAGAACAGCCCTTTATTTGTGAGGAAGGAAAAGAGCTTCAAGCAGACTTTGTTTTTTATATGCCGCTGCTTCCCTCTGGCGAATACAGCATCACGATTGCCATAGCCAACGGCACCCAAGAACTACACGAGCAGCACCATTGGATACACGATGCCGTTTTGTTTAAATCAGAATCGAGCAGTGTTGCATCCGGTCTGATAGGCATTCCAATGCTCGAAGTAAAGCTACAAACTTTAGAAACGATGACATGATCGCAAACAGTTTAATTACAGCAGCATCATTTACCCCGAATTTGCTTCAATTTCCGAATGCTTGGGTTGGGCATTTGCCCTTTTCGGCTTGGGTGATGCAAGAGATCTCACCAAAGATTTTTGTCGAACTTGGCACACATACTGGCAATTCTTATTTCTCATTCTGCCAATCAGTTGTCGAGGCTGGCATTTCATCAAAATGTTATGCCGTTGACACATGGCAGGGCGATGAGCATGCCGGTCAATATACGGATGAGATTTTCGCTAAAGTTAATGCGCATAATCAGGAACACTATGCGGATTTTTCTCGTTTGTTGCGGATGACTTTTGGTGATGCACTATCGTATTTTACGGATGAATCGATAGAATTGCTGCACATTGATGGATTGCACACTTACGAAGCCGTCTCCCATGATTTTGAAACATGGCTGCCCAAACTTGCACCCGGCGCTGTTGTCATGTTTCATGACACCAATGTTCGAGAGCGCAATTTCGGCGTGTGGAAACTCTGGGGAGCGCTACAAGCTCGCTATCCGAATAATCTAGAGTTTGTGCATTCTCACGGGCTTGGGGTGTTGCAACTGAATAACGCGCCAGATAATAAAAAGCTGGAATGGCTTCAACCCAGCTCACCCGAAAAGCAAAGATTGATAAATTACTTTGCCGCGCTCGGCTCACGGCAATTGGAACGTTTTGAGTTAAACGAACTAAAGCAGCACGCTGCCAGCCTCAACCAGGCCGTAGTCGAGCGCGACGGGCAGATCGCCAGCCTCAACCAGGCCGTAGCCGAGCGCGACGGACAGATCGAGCGCATCCTGAGTTCCACCAGCTGGAAGATGTCCGCGCCGATACGCTGGGTAGACTACTGCATCCGGCGAGTCCGCAAACTGATCGCATGTCTTGCACCCCTATGGCATGACCCGCGCAAGATCCCATCCACGGTGATCCGCATGCGCTACGCGTGGGATCGGGGCGGGATGTTGGCGGTCAAGCAGCTGTTGCTTCAGCTTCCGATCGAAGTCAGCTTCAACGATGTTTGGCTCCAGTACCGGCAGACATTCACGCCCGATGTCGAGGCGGACATCCGGGAGCGTATCGGAGGGATGGAAGGACGTCCGCTGATTTCCATCCTGATGCCGGTCTACAACACGCCTGAGGGGGTGTTGAGGAAGACGATCGAGTCGGTTCTGGCTCAGCTTTATCCCGACTGGGAGCTGTGCGCCGTCGACGATGCGTCTCCCCAACCCCAGGTACGCCGCATCCTGGAGGAATTCTCCGCCAGGGATAGCCGCATACGGGTGGAATTCGGTGAGCGCAATGGCGGCATTGCGCGCGCGACCAATCGTGCCCTGGCCATGGCAAGGGGGGCGTTCGTGGCGCTGCTGGACCATGACGACGTGCTGGAGAAGCAGGCCTTATTCCGCCTGGCGGAAAGCATTCTGGCCGACGATCCAGACATGATCTATTCCGATGAGGCGATACTGTCGGAAGATGGCGTGGAAGTCATCAATCACGTCTATCGCCCAGCCTTTTCTCCGGAGCGGCTGCGCTCCTGCCCTTACATCGTGCACCTTGTAGCCTTCAGAACAGATTTGCTGCGGGAAATCGGCGGTATGGACGCTTCCCTGTCCATTTCCCAGGATTACGACCTGATTTTGCGGGCGAGCGAGAAAGCGCGCGCTATCGTGCATATCCCAGAGATCCTTTACCTGTGGCGGCAGCGCAAGAGTTCAACCGGCCACAAGATGAAAGGGGAGGTGATGGAGACTTCCCGCCAGGCGCTGGCGCGGCATCTGGAGCGTTGCGGCGAGCGGGGGGAGGTCAGGGATGGCTTGCTGTTCAACTATTACGAAGTGCGTTACCCGATTGAGCCCGGCCAGCGTGTGGCCATCATCATTCCGACCAAGAATCACAGGGAACTGGTGCGGCAGTGCGTGGAAAGCATTGAATGCACCGTGAGCGGGGTGCCCTACGATATCGTGGTCATTGACCATGCTTCCACCGATCCGGAATCGCTGGCATATTTCCGCCAGCTGAGTGACAGGCATCGACTGTTGAGGTACGAGGGGCCGTTCAATTTCTCGTCCATCAACAATTGGGCAGTGGCGCAGCTGGATGGGGAATATACCCATTATCTGTTCTGCAACAACGATATCGAGACGACCGAAACAGGCTGGCTGGAACGGATGATGGAACTGTGCCAGAAACCGGATGTGGGGATGGTGGGGGCGAAACTGTTCTATCCGGACGGAAGGACATTCCAGCATGCGGGTGTTTGCGTGGGCATGGGTGGAATCGCGGAACACTACGCGAAGTTCATGGACGCCCGGCTCCCCAACGGCGGCATCCACCCCGGCTATCACGGGACTTTGATTGCCAACCACGAGGTTTCCGCCGTAACCGCCGCGTGTGCCTTGATGCGGCGTGACGCCTTTGAACGCATCGGCGGTTTCGACGAGGCCATCGCGGTGGGTTTCGGTGACGTGGATCTGTGCCTGAGAACCCTGGAAGCGGGCTACCGCATCCTGTTCTGCCCCCATGCATCCTTGATTCACCATGAATCCTATACCCGGGGCAAGAATGATCCTCATCCAGAAGATTCGGCCTTGTTCACCAAGAAATGGCGCAAATTCCTGGATCAGGGAGATCCCTACTACAACCCGAACCTGACCATCTACAGCACCAAGTGGGAAATCAGACTGCCCATGGAATTCAACCCGCATATCGGCAGGAGGGTGATTCACCGTCAGCCCTCCACCCAAGGCTTAGCACGGGCATCACGCCAGAAAAGAGGAAGCGATGTCTGCTATTGCTGTTGAAAACATCCGGATCGGCGTGAATGCGCCTCTTAGGCTGCATGTTGACCGCGCCGAGCTGCGTGCCGCCAACTGGGTCTGCATCGAAGGGTGGCTGGCCGACTGGCCGCGGGGCGAAATGGCGGTCGAATCCGGCTGGCGCGATGCCTATTGCGTCCTGTCCGAGCGTCCGGACGTGTGTCAGGCGCTGGGTAAAACACCCGATCTGGCCTATGGCGTCGCCCTGCACTTGCTGACGCCCGACCCTCGGGGAGAGCGCCAGCTTGCCGTGGCCTTGAAGCGGGATGGGGTTGTTTTCGCCCATCTGCGCTTCGATCTGCCCTCCATCAAATTGCCGGCGCTACCCTTCGCTACGCATGCTGCCATCGAGTTGACCCAAAACCTGTACCGCGATCCGGTCAACGGCAAGGGGATAGCGGAGAGCGATCAGGTCAGGCGGCTTGCCAGCGGCGTGATTGCGCCCCGGGATATGCCGCTGCAGTTCGACAATACCCGCATCGGCAACTATCACCCGGATATTCTGGAGATTCTGGAACGACCGGGCGCGCTCGCGCTCGATATCGGCTGCGGCCTGCGCGACAGGGTTTTCGACAACATGGTGACGCAGGATGTCTATCCCACGCCCACCGCGACGCTGATCACTGATCCGCATGATACCCGGCTGCCTTTTGCGGATGTAACCTTCGATCTGGTCATTCTCGATAGCGTCCTGGAGCATGTTTCCGATCCCGTGGCCCTTCTGGCGGAGGGCGCGCGTGTGCTCAAGCCCGGCGGCCGGATATTCGGGGATGCGCCTTTTCTTCAGCCGCTGCACCTAGCGCCGCACCACTATTTTAACTTTACCCCTTATGGCTTGGGCGTGGTGGCGGAGAAGGCCGGACTGGCCCTGGAATACGCGGTTGCCGAAGCCCACCAGCGTCCGGAGTTCAGCCTGGAATGGCTGCTGCGCCGGACGTTTGAGCTGGTTTCTCCAGCCGAGGCGGCCCGTCTGAAAGCCATGACCCTGGAAGGATTTTTTTTCGAGTTGGGGCGCAACAAGGAGATGATTGCCTATCCGCCGGAGGGGGTGACCGAACTGGCGGCGGGCTACCGTTTCCATATGGTCAAACAATTATCTTGAGGCAATGAATGCGCATGGGTGTGCGGCGATTGTTGCCTGTGTTGCCGGTAAATAATTTAGGAATGTTGGAAGTTTAGGAATGAGCCTCTTGCAAAATTATTCTTGATTAGCCCCCTACTTCAGCAGGTTCACGTAATGAGCCTGTAGGGGTGTAAAAATGAGCGCATCTTTGCTGAGGAGATGCGAAATGTCGATTAACCAAGTGCAGTTTCAGAAGGGTCTTTCGATGGTGAAGTTCATGGAGCGGTACGGAACCGAGGAGAAGTGCCACGCGGCGCTGGTCGCCTCGCGCTGGCCGGAACGGTTCCGCTGTCCGTGCTGCGGAGATGAACGCCATAGCACCTTCGTCCGTGAGAAGCGGTCGTACTGGCAGTGCCACCGCTGCCGGCACCAAACCACGGTCACGGCTGGAACGATCTTTGAGGCCACCAAGCTGCCGCTCACGCGCTGGTTCCTCGCCATGCACCTGATGACCCAGGCCAAGAATAACGTCTCCGCCCCATGGAACTCAAGCGCCACCTTGGCGGCTACTGCCGTGGCCTGGGCAGGCTACGCCTGGTTCCAAAAAACCAGAAAGGGCTTTGCCGATGTCCTCTAACATTAATAAAGCCCCCTCTCCCCTCGCGGGAGAGGGTTGGGGTGAGGGGGCGCAGTTAGCGACCAGCTCTGCCGATAACACCGCCATCCGAGTAAGCAACCTCAGCAAGTGCTACCAGATGTATGATGCCCCGCGTGATCGGCTCAAGCAGTTTGTTGCGCCCCGCCTCCAACGCCTGACCGGGCAAGCATCCAAGCAATACTTCCGCGAGTTCTGGGCACTCAAAGACGTATCGTTTGAAATCAAAAAGGGCGAAACCGTCGGCATCATCGGCCGCAACGGCAGTGGCAAGAGCACGTTGCTACAAATTCTGGCTGGAACCCTGGCGCCGACGAGCGGTGAGGTAAATATTAACGGCCGCGTCGCCGCGCTGCTGGAACTTGGAAGCGGCTTCAACCCGGATTTTACTGGGCGCGAAAATGTCTTTTTGAATGGACAGATTCTCGGGCTCAGCCAAAAAGAAATCGAGTCGCGGTACGGCAAGATTGTTGAATTTGCCGACATTGGCGAGTTCATTGATCAGCCCGTCAAGACCTACTCCAGCGGCATGTTCGTGCGTCTTGCCTTTGCTGTTCAGGCGCATGTTGATGCGTCTATTGTCCTGATTGACGAGGCTCTGGCGGTGGGGGATGTTTTTTTTCGGCAGAAGTGCTACACCCGTTTGGAGCAGCTACGAAAATCGGGAGCAGCGATTCTGCTTGTCTCCCATTCGATGCCGGACATCGAACAATACTGTGAAAGGGCCATCTTGCTGGATCATGGTGTGTCGCGATTCAGCGGACCGGCGTCCGAAGCTACCAAGCACTATTACCTGTTGCATCAAGCGGAGAGTAGCAAAGTCCCATCTCAAGTGCGTGTTCCGGTGAATGAGCCACGGCAAACTCCGATCAGGCCCGTTATCGAACGTCCTCCTGCCGAAGCCTTTCTCGATCTGTCGGGCAAATCTCAAGTGAGCAACGGCCAAGCGCGTTGCACTGGCATTGCCTTGTGCAATGCCAGTGGCGATTCGTGCAATGTTTTTCGACAGGGCGATACGGCGCTCTTCTACTATGAGTTCGAGCTGAATGAGGATATCGGTGTGCCCATCTGCGGCATTGTCATTTCGAATGAACGCGGTGTCATCGTTCACGGAAAACACAGTTGGCAATACGGTGACGATGTTCCAGCAAGCTTGGGGCCGGGTACCAAAGTGGCGTGCTGGCAGGAAGTAGAATTAGATTTGGGACCTGGACAGTACGTTTTTGAGGTCGGCTTGGCATCTGTATCGATGATAGATTGGAAAAATCGGGAATCCATTTCGCACGAAGAAACGTCGTCTTGCTTCATTCGCATATGCCATATTGCCAAAGTTGGCTCCTTTTCTGTTGGGCTGGCAGTGAAAAATGGGGTTTCAGTGCTAACGCATCATGGGATTGCCAACCTTCCGGGGAAGATGAAGATGGCCGCACTTGCACAAAATTCGGGATATCCTCTGATACTTAATAAGACACGCAGTTAGGATTATGACAATTGAACGACTCTGGCCCGTCCCGGAAGCTTTTCTAGACATTGCCATGGTAGAGGAGGTAACCGATGGCCGGGCGCGCTGCACCAGCGTTGCGATCTGCGATGCTGAAGGCAACCCACTTCGATCTTTTTACCAAGGCCAGGCGGCACATTTCTTTTATGAGTTCGAGATACTCGACAAGATCGGGGTTCCGTGTGGTGGGCTTGAGTTCCACAACAGCAGCGGCCTTGTGATCCACGGCAAGAATAGCTTTCAGTACGATGTTGAATTGCCGCGATCGGCTGAGTCGGGGCAGCGTCTGCGCTACCATCAGGTAATCCACCTAGATGTAGGCCCCGGTTACTACTGGTTCACAGTGGGATTCGCGTCGACCGATGAGGTTTCATACCAAAACTACTCTTCCGGCGCGATCGGCCATGAACAGTTTGCCCCACTGGTGCATTGTCGGGTTGTCGATGTAGCATCGTTTATAGTGCAGTTCGATGAGCAAGGTAAATTGCGTCATCATGGAGTTGCTAATCTCCAGGGCCATGCCCAACTCACAGTGATACCCTCCACAGTTGGTTCATCAGTGCAGCATCGGAAACGTGAGAGTGCTGAGGAGAAAAAGACGACAATTATTCACGTTACCCACTGGAAGGCGGGCTCGCAGTGGATTCATCGAATACTCAACGAGTGCGTACCCGATCTCGTAGTGACACCGCGGCTGAATCAAACCCAATTCTTGACTTCGCCAATTCAGCTTGGGAAAGTGTATCCGACTGTGTACGTTACCAAAGCGCAGTTTGATCGCACGCATTTGCCGCCGAATACGCGCCGCTTCGTTGTCATTCGCGATCTGCGCGACACTCTGGTTTCGGCATACTTCAGCATGAAAATCAGCCATCCGGCCCTTGAAAGCGGACCTCCACATCTGCGCACAGTGCTTCAATCGCTTAGCCAAGAAGATGGCATGCTATATATGATTGAAGAGTGGTTACCTCCATGTGCTGACATCCAAACTTCTTGGCTTGAAGCAGATGAGCCTTTGATTCGCTATGAGGATCTGCTTGAGCACGATTTGGCGATCCTGGAGGCGGTGCTGTTAGACCGCTGCCAGCTACCGGTCGCGCGCGCGTCTTAGGCAGGCGGTCATAGCTAATCGATTTGAAAAAGTGACAGCCGGGCGCGCACGGGGAAATGAGAATGTGCAGGCCCATGAACGCAAAGGCGTGGCTGGCGACTGGCAGAACTACTTCAGCAAGCGTGTCAAAGAGGCATTCAAGAATCGTTATGGCGGCTTGCTCGTTGCAACCGGTTATGAGCGTGATTTGGATTGGTAATTCGATGGTTTTCCGAGCGCGGCAAATGCGGCATACGTGTATAGAGACAGGGCTGTAAGCACGAACGCTTGGCACAAGCATATTACTCGGCTTTATACTACCGAGCAGGTTCTGCGAGCTTATGATCGCGTCGCCGAACTCTATCCCCACATCCCGCCCCTCAGTCACTGGCGCGCATGGGAATATGCGGATTATCAGGATTAATTAGATCGATGGCCGCATCCTTTATCTTGATGCGGTGATGGTGTGGCGGGTTTGTCAGGAAATTTTGAGTTTAACTTTGCCCAATGTATTGAGAGTGTGTCGTGAGCAAGAGTATCGGTGCCAATACTGAAGTCCGAGGTACCCTGGAGGTGCGTATGGAAGGGGGATCAATCGTTGTTGGAAACGATTGTCTCATCGAAGGCTGTGTTGTTTGTGAAAACGAAACAAGCCAAATCTATATTGGGGATAATGTCTGCATAGGCGGATCAACTGTTGTTGATTGTGCGGGCTCAATAACCATTGAGGATGATGTTCTGATTTCATATCACGTCGTGATCTCGGATACCGATGGTCACAGCACAAAGTTGAGCGTTAGACGAAAAGACCTACAAGATTTTCGGAAAGGGAATGTAGATTGGAGTGTCATTCCGATCAGAGGCGTAACAATTAGACGTGGCGCCTGGATCGGGGCGCGATCAATCATCTTGAAGGGGGTTACCGTAGGTGAAGGGGCGATCGTGGGTGCTGGTTCGGTGGTGACACACGATGTCCCTGCTTGGCATGTAGTTGCGGGTAACCCGGCGCGCGTCATTAGGAAGATTGAGGAGTCCGAGCGTTGAGTATCTGTTGGTGTGGCAACACCGATTTGCAGCCCTTTGGCCCTGAGTACGGCGAATGCCGGGTCTGTGGAACGCTGGTGTCGCAAAAAGGGTTATCTAGCACTGAATTGCTGGTCAATGACGATAAGCATGATTTTTATGGAAAGCAATATTGGCTTGGTCATCAGAAGCAGGACCTTGGCTTCCCCGACATCTACAACCGTGCTCGCAACGACCTGACTGAGCGCAACCTGCACTGGCTAAAGGCGCTGTTGAAGTACCGTTTGCCGCCGGCGGATGTGCTGGAACCCGGCTGCGCCCACGGCAGCTTTATCGCCTTGATGCGGCAGGCGGGTTATCAGGCTGCAGGCGTCGAGATGAGTCCGTGGGTGGTTGCCTTCGGACAGGAAATTTTTGGCATTCCGGTGCGCACCGGCCCGGTCGAATCCCTCGATGTGGCCCCCGCCAGTCTGAATGTCATCGCCCTCATGGATGTGCTGGAACATTTGCCAGACCCGACGGCAACGATGCGCCACTGCCTGGAACTGCTCAAGCCGAAAGGTTTGTTGTTGATCCAGACCCCGCAGTTCAAGGAAGGAATGCGCCACAAGGGACTGGTCAAGTCGAAGCACACATTCTTGGATCAACTGAAGTCGGATGAGCACCTTTACCTCTTCAGCGAGCGGTCGGTGACGGAGTTCTTCCGGCGGCTCGGCGCCGAACATATTCGTTTCGAGCCCGCCATTTTCGCCCACTACGACATGTTTTTTGCGGTCAGCCGGGCGCCGCTCAAGGCCCATAAGCCCGAGGAAATTGAATCGGCGCTACTAGCAACTCCAAACGGGCGCCTTGCTTTGGCGATGCTCGATTTGCGCGAACGCGAGCTAAATTTAGCTCGGAAGTGTGAAGAGTCGGAGATCGATCGAGTGGCGCGGGGCGAGCAGATCGAGTCACTGACGGCGATGCTTCGAGAGTCGGAGGCGGACCGTGCAGCGCGGAGCGAGCAGATCGAGTCGCTGACGGTGATGTTGAAGGAGTCGGAGTCGGACCGGGCCGAGCGCGCCAAGCAGATTGCATCGCTCACGGCAATGCTCAAAGAATCCGAGGCCGACCGAGCCAAGCGCGCCAAGCAGATCGAGGCGCTGACGGTGATGTTGAAGGAGTCGGAGACGGACCGTGCGGCGCGGAGCGAGCAGATCGAGTCGCTGACGGTGATGCTGAAAGAATCGGAGTCGGACCGTGCGGCGCGGAGCGAGCAGATCGAATCGCTGTCGGTGATGCTGAAGGAATCGGAGACCGATCGTGCGGCGCGGGGTGAGCAGATCGAATCGCTGTCGGTGATGCTGAAGGAATCGGAGACCGATCGTGCGGCGCGGAGCGAGCAGATCGAATCGCTATCGGTGATGCTGAAGACATCGGAGGCCGATCGAGCCGAACGCGCCAAGCAGATCGAATCGCTATCGGTGATGCTGAAGACATCGGAGGCCGATCGAGCCGAACGCGCCAAGCAGATTGCATCGCTCACGGCAATGCTCAAAGAATCCGAGGCAGACCGAGCCGAACGCGCCAAGCAGATTGCATCGCTCACGGCAATGCTCAAAGAATCCGAGGCAGACCGAGCCAAGCGCGCTAAGCAGATCGAGTCGCTGTCGGTGTTGCTGAAGGAATCGGAGACGGACCGGGCCAAGCGCGCTGAGCAGATCGAGGCGCTGACGGGGATGCTGAAGGAATCGGAGTCTGACCGAGCGGCGCGCGGGGAGCAGATCGAATCGCTATCGGTGATGCTGAAGACATCGGAGGCCGATCGAGCCGAACGCGCCAAGCAGATCGAGGCGCTGACGGGGATGCTGAAGGAATCGGAGTCTGACCGTGTGGCGCGCGGGGAGCAGATCGAGTCGCTGACGGGGATGCTGAAGGAATCGGAGACCGATCGTGCGGCGCGGAGCGAGCAGATCGAGGCGCTGACGGAAGATTTGCGCGCTTTGTTCTCCCGCCCGGCGTTCCGTTGGCTGACTAGATTTGCAAGTTGGCCCGAAGTGAAGAAATTGGCAGAACAGTTTGGAACACCGAATTTTGGAATGAATAAATCGCTCAGGACCATCGCTGTGGATTTAACCCCCGTTCTCCCCGGCGGGGAGAACGGGGGTGCGAAGATTTTCGTACTCGAATTGCTGCGCCGGTTGGCCGAAATGGCGCCCCAGACCCAATTCGTGCTGCTCACGCAAGCCGCCTCGCACGAAGAACTGGCTGCATTGGAACGCACGAACATGCGGCGCCTTATGGTCGTCGGTCCCGTAGTAACGAACTCCCTTCGGCCGCTTCTGCTGGGCCTGGCCTCCCGTGTGCTACCCCATTTGCCCACCAGGCTGAGGAGCGCCGTTAGCCGCCTGGGTTACAGCTTGAACGCGGCGCTGAAGCGTAGCGGTTCCGGCGCGCTGTTGCGCGACATGGGCGCCGATCTGCTCTTCTGCCCCTTTACCGCTCCCACCTATTTCGAACCGGGAATTCCGACTGTCTGCACGATTTACGATCTGCAGTACAAAACCTATCCGGAGTTCTTTGCCGCAGAGGATGTGGCTCACCGCGACCGCATCTTCATCGAAGCTTGCCGCCGAGCAAGTTCCCTAACCGCGATTTCAGATTACTCGCGGGATTCCGCCGTTGCCCACGGTAGCCTTGACCCGGCGCGCATACGCACCATCCACCTTCGCATGGCGCAACGTATCTCGCCTAGAGCCGAGCACGATAAGGCCGTATTGAGCCGCCTTGGCCTCACCCCGCAGCAATACCTGATCTATCCCGCCAATTTTTGGAAGCACAAGAACCACGAAATGCTCCTTACCGCCTTCGGTATGGCTTGTCATGAGGGATTGGCGGCGGATATCAAGCTGGTCTGCACCGGTGCGCCGGGGGCGCGGCAAGAGTGGCTGATGAGTGCAGCCCGCAACATGAACCTGGCCGATCGAGTCCTCTTTCCCGGGTATCTGCCCAACGCAGAGTTGGCAGCATTGATGGCCAATTGCAGTGGCGTGGTGTTCCCCTCGCTTTATGAAGGTTTCGGTTTGCCGGTTATCGAGGCCATGGCCGCAGGCGTTCCGGTGGCGTGCAGCAACACCACATCTCTTCCCGAAGTGGCGGCCGATGCGGCCATACTCTTCGACCCGCGCATTCCCACCCAAATCGCGCAAGCCATGGCCTCCTTGGTGGAAGATGAGGTGCTGCGCGCGCGGCTCATTCAAGCTGGACAACAACGCGCCACTGAGTTCTCGGACGCGGAGCGCATGGCAAGGGAGTATTGGGAGCTCTTTCAGTGCTCGTTGGCCAACGAAAAGCACGAAAACCTGTTGACCGGAGCCTATGCCGATGGCTGGGCCGGCCCCACCCTGAACATACGAGTTGCCCCCGCCGCAAGCGCACAAACCCTTGAGATTGAATTCTCCGCTCCAGAATGGCTGCCGCAGTCCAGGCTCTCGGTTCAAGCCAGCCGTGGCGGAAAGCCTCAAGGTGTGCCGCTTGAACTTGCCCGTGGCGCCAGCGCAGTGTGGTCGCTGCCGTTGGAACCTGCCGGGGGATGCTACGAAGTTAGGATTGCCCCCACTTTCGTTCCCGCACGTTCGGGACATGGTGACGATCAACGCGAGCTCTCGGCGATATTGCAGCGATGCGGCATCGTGCGGGCCGATGGCGAATGTATTGAATTGTTCCCCGAGAAGGTTTCAGCATGAAAGTCAGCATCGTCACCCCTTCCTTTAACCAGGGGCAATTCATTGAACGAACGCTGCAAAGCGTGGCCAACCAGACGGGTGCCGAAATCGAGCACGTGGTCTTCGATGGCGGCAGCATAGACAACACGGTTGAAATACTCAAACGTTTCAGCCCACCGGTGCGTTGGGTATCGGAGAAAGACAAGGGGCAAACTGATGCCGTCAACAAAGGCATCCGCGCCACAGAGGGCGAGATCGTCGGCTGGCTGAACTCCGATGACATCTACTATCCCGGGGCCATCGCCCGCGTTGTGGCGTTCTTCGAAGCTAACCCCGAAATCGATGTGGTGTATGGCATGGCCGACCACATCGACCTGGACGATCACGCTTTCGAGTCTTACCCCACCGAGCCCTGGAGCTTCGAGCGACTGAAAGAAACCTGCTTCATCTGCCAACCGGCGCTGTTCTTCCGGCGGCGGGTAGTGGAAAAACACGGCCTGCTCGACGAATCGCTGATCTACTGCATGGACTACGAATACTGGTTGCGGCTCGGCAAGACCGGGGCGCGCTTTGCTTACCTTGAAGAGAAACTGGCCGGCTCCAGGCTGTACGCCGAAACCAAAACACTGGGTGCCAGAGTGAAGGTGCACAGGGAAATCAACGATATGTTCAAGAGGCTGTTCGGCCGGGTGCCGGATCGGTGGTTGTTTAATTATGCGCATGCGGTGGTGGAGAGCAAGACAAACAGGGGTGAGCGCCCTAGCTGGTTCGTGTGTAGACTCTTGCTATCGTCTCTATGGGCTACTTTTCATTGGAACAGACAGATATCTGATGGTTATCGGAATACTGTTTTGCTCTGGTTCAAGAAATTATTAATCAGAACTTAGAGTATGTCTGTTTCCTATTCTGTTCTTGTTGCTCTTCTGAGCTTTGCCTTTCTATGGGTCTTGGGACTTGCCGTACTTTGCGTGACGGAAAGAAACAATCAAACGCAAGATAGCAGAATGTTGCTTCTTTCGCCGGTAGTCGGTCTTGCCTTAATTTCAATCATCGTCACTTTTGCGACTTTGGCTAACTTGCTAAGTGACCTGTATGCAAAGGCACTTGGCGTAGCCCTCTCCTTGTTGGCGCTATTTGTACTTGCCGTTCAATTTAGGGATTATTCTGTCCCGAACCTCCGAAGAAATGTATGGATAACGCCAGCGATCACTTTTTTAATAGCGGCCGTGATGGGGTTCCTGCCTCTTATCCTCGGAGGGTGGCAATACGCGATCCTGCGGGGAAACGGTTCAGATACGTTTAATTATGTCGCAGTGGCTAATGCGTTCAAGGAATACCCCATCGACTGGATTCTGGGCGCATCGAAGCAACAACTAGCAGTTGTCAGCCCAACCTTATCATTGGTTCAGGAACTTCTCGCCGCCCGATGGACGACATCCGCTGTTCTGGCGTTTTTTTCTTCCTTTTTCAATATTCCGCCAATAGGATTTGAATACGTCTACACCGTGATGTTGTACATGGTGGCCAGTTTTACTTTGGCGGCAGCCCTAGTCATGGTGGGACTGCGGCAGTCATTCGCCGTTGCTCTGGCATTAGCGTTCTGTTTTGGTTTTTGGGGTCAGCTCGTTCTGGATTTGCGAGCGTTTTCTCACATAGCTGCATTGCCTGTTCTTGTCGCTATCATCGGCCAGTTGATAGCCAGACCGATTGGTACTGACGCTTCTTCTCTACATGTGATGGATTGGAAAATAAACGCCATCCTCGTTGCCGCTGTTGTTTTCCAATACCCTGAGATTGTGTTAGCGTTTTTGCCAGGGCTGTTCATTCTTCTTGCGTTGGGCTTGAATCAAGGCGGGCGCTGGAGGCCGCCAAGTGCCGAAACAGTAGGGTACTTCACCCGGCTCGGTGTAGGAGGTGCACTGCTGCTTTCGCCGCTTCTTGCGCATTTGTTCACGTTCACACAATCGCAAGCAAGTTTTGCCATGCAAAAGACATTAGGCTGGAAGACCGCCTACTTTGGCTGGCTAAAAGATCCAATTCGCGGGATCTGGGGCCTTGCGGTTCCGCCAGGAATTGGTCATTTTTTAGATAACGGATATTCAGCGGTTGGTTTTGTAATCGCGGTTTTGCTCGACATCATCATAGCCCGCAGAATCTCCCATCTCGTTCGGTACAAAAATAGACCGTGGTTTTGGGTAGAAGTTGGTATCGCTTCTATGGTCGGGACCGGTGTTGCCGGGGCCGCTTTCCTGATCTCAGTTGGTAATCCGTGGGCCGCCGGCAAGCTGGCGACTTACTTTTCGATTTTGATACCGTTATGGCTTGGCATCATACTTGCCGAAGAATTTGCATCGACTGAGCAAAACCTAAGTTACAAAGGCAAGATAGAGAGGAATTTAACGGCGGCAGTGTTGGTGGCGTGGATCACACTCAATCTGTTTTTTGCTGCCGCACGAATTGTGCATGCAAAGAACGGCACCGATTACGCTGGTTACATCATGCATCATGGAGGGTACCGCCGGGTCAACGCAGCAATTTTTTCGGGGAAACTGATTTCATCATGCCCAGTTGGCGCAACTGTCGCAGTGATTGACCCCCGCCATGGGGCGCGGGAATTTAAAGTGCACTTACTTGAGGGATTGGGTTACAAAGTAAAACTCCCGGGCGTTGGGGTTATCCGTACAAGCGAATTACCTGACAAATTGAGTAGCCTTTCTGCGATTTCTTGTGTGCTCGTTGGTGATGGTCGGTTTAGTACCGTAGGGCAAGAGAAAACTACTCCTTCAATTATTCCCCTTTCTTCATCTTTGGCAGGGGTGATAAGTATCAATGGTGAATATGGACTAGAGTTCGACGCTAGCGGGGGATATGTTTATTTATGGAATTCAGGGCGATCCGTTGAAATTAAGCTGTTTTCCGATAGGGATCGCGAAATTAATCTTGAATTTGAATTGTGTCCGGGAAGAGTTCGAACGGAAGCAAACCCGATAGTTGTATATTTTGGCGATAACCAAAAATCCGTGAAGGTCACCCAATGCACATCGGTAACGCTACCTCAACGCGTCCCCAGTGGGGTTAGTTCGCTTAACATGTCTGTGGAGGATAGCGATAGGACGCCTACGATTATTGGGATGGATACTCGCGATCTTAAGCTATTAGTCAAAGTTTTAGGCTTCAAGTAGGCTTGGGTTTGAATATGATTGCTACAATCTTCTCCAATCTCTTTATTCAAATTATGCTGATGGGAGTTAGCGCTCTAACCACCTATGGCTTAACCTTTTTTCTCGTTAGGCAACTAACGCGTAACAAACACATCTTTCTGCTTTCGTTGATACTGTTACCTCCTGTCTAGTTCTATGGTTTGGGCTGCCCCCGGTTTCACGGACACCTTGTTAAGGTAGGATGATACCTATGGAGGTGTACGATGGAAAGACGGAAATTCAGCCGGGAGTTCAAGCTTGAGGCAGTGAAGCTGGTAAAGGAACGCGGGGTGGCGCTTAC